>JAZDEO010000035.1:0-2698 GCA_043808705.1 archaeon
AAAAAATACAATAGAATTCGCTTCAAGTTTAGGAGTTTCAGATATCAGAATAATATCCTCAGCACAATTCAATGGATTCTGTAACACTCTTAATAAAATATCCATGAAAGTAAGAAACAAACATCCTATTCTTAATTATAGGATAAAAAATTTTCTATCTAATAGAAATGTTAGAGGAATAGATAAAAATGATTGTCACAAATGTTATTTATCCCTAGATGATATAGCAGTGCTAAAAGGATTGCATTTTCCTTGTATTATTTATATGAGAGAACACGGCAATCCTATAGGAGTTGTCGATGAAAATGTAAGAATAGAAAGGAGAGATTGGTTTAATAAGCACGATACTTACAAAGATAAAATTTGTAGAGAGAATTGTCTTGATGTATGTGTAGATTATAATAATAAGGCAAATAAACAATGAAAGGAGGTGAAAAATATGCAAATTGGGAGTATAGTTAATGATATGGAGGTTCCTAAAACTTCTCGTAAAAGAGAATCTCTATATCCATTCAAATCGTTGGGTGTAAAGCAGGGATTTACTGTTGTTGTAGAAGAAGGTGAAGTTCCTGATAAAATAGCAGCAAAAGTAAGAAGTGCTGTCGGAGCTTTCAGAAAAGACTACAGCAATAGAAAATTCGCAGTTAGGTTTACAGAAGACACGGATCAGACAGTTCTTGCAGTAATTAGAACTGCATAACAATTAAAGAGGGGTTAATATTAGATATTAACCCCTTTATCTTTTAAAGGAGGATATATTATGAGTAATAATACAATATTAACAAAAATAGAAAGAGAAAACTGTTGGTGTACAAATTGTGAACATTGGAGTAAAGGAATACAAACACCTGAATGTGATAAATGTTTTGATGTTGTTGGAGGATTATGTGAAGAGGAAGAGGAAGATTAAAATTATTTACTAAAGGAGAATAATATGAAAAAATTATTATTGTATAATGAAGAATATGAAAGACACACAACGGAAGCATCTCAACTAGATAAAGAAGTAACACCTTTTATCAGAGAGATATTTAAAAAATATATAAAATTAGGATTTAAAATAAGAGAAATATCACATATATTAGTAAATAATATAATAGTAACTGAATGCGAAGAGGTATTAACAATGGCTGTCAAAAAAAGAAAGATGGAAAGGAATAAATAATAAAATGAAAACATTTGGGTTTATAAGTGTAAATAACACTTATGAAACAAGAAAAATAGCAGAGGAAGCTAAAAATCTGTACGATAGGTTTATACATATAGATATTAATAAGATATCTGCTATATTGTCTAAAGACAATTCTGTACAGATATTTTATGATAATGAACCTGTATTTTTTAATACTATATTAACACGTTCTGTGAAAGGAATTAACAAGAATAAACTTTTTCCAGTATTAAGAACTTTACAATTATCTGGATCTTATTTAGTAGACCCGATTTCAAGGTTTGAGAATAAAGGAGGAAAACTTTATACCTCTATAAAAAGATTTGAAAATAGTATAGGGCCAAATACCTATTTTGCTTTCGGTAAAAGAAATCTATTAGCTTTATTGGAAAAAATAAATTATCCCATTATAATAAAACCAATAGGAGGTTCTCATAGTAGAGGTATAAAAAGAATAAAAGACGTTAATGAAGGAAGAGAAAAATTAAATATCTTATTTGAAGAAGGATATAAATCTATTTTCATACAAGAAAAAATACATATAGGAACAGAATACAGAGTCTTTACGTTAGATGATGAAGTTTTACACACCTCAAGAAGATTAAGACCAAGTATGAGAGGAGAAGATGGTGAACATTTTGGAGAAATAGATAATTCAAGATTAGAAAGATTAAAATCATTTATTAAAGAAGAGGTAAAACCAAAAGGACTTTATGGATTTGATATTGTAAAAATCCATAGTCAAGATAGGTATACTGTTGTTGAGGGAAACAGAGCACCTGAATTTGAAGCTAATGATAGAATATTTAATATTAACATTGCAAAAAGTATTATTGAAAAACTATATGAAAGGAGATAAATTATGTGCTTAACCACAACAATAACAAAGAAAAAAAGAGAAAAACTTGGATTATTTAAACTTGCAGAAAGAGGATATGGATGGAAAGTATTTTACAAGAACCCACATTCTAATAAGTTAGAATTTAAATATCATAATTATTTTGATTTAAAAATCAACAAATGGATGAATTCTGAATGGGATTGTTTAACCTCTAAACTAAAAACTATAAGAAGTGACTTTTCTGGTAGATATAGGACAGGATTTCATATATTTTTACGTAAAAAAGATGCAGAAATGGGGATAAGAAGAGAATATGGAAGCCGGAATCATGTTATAAAAAAAGTGGAGTTTAAAAATATTGTAGCTTATGGTTATGAAAGTAGTGTGGAGGTCATAGTTGCAAAAGATATGTATATTTATTAAAAGGAGATAATTATGAAAGATAATTGGATTGAGGACTTTTCCAAATCTTTAAAAAGAAGAGAAAAGTTTAAGATAAGAACATTTAATAATTTTTACTGTTTAAAATGTAAGGCTCTCTTCAAAGAGATGGTAGGAATCGGATCACTTGTATTCTGTGAACATTGTTTCGTTGAAGAATTTAAAGAAGAGGACCTAAAAATAGATTCAGAGAAATGTAAATATTGGTTAAAAAAGAGGTATGAAAATGAGAAAATTTAAAGTAG
>JAZDEO010000036.1:0-10800 GCA_043808705.1 archaeon
AATAGCTGCATCAGTTGTAATAGAAGTGCCAGTTGAGTAATCATCACTCCAAATAGGTGAAAAACTCCCATTTAGTATAGTAAGATTGCCATAATTAATAACACTAGTACCATAATCCACAATCAATAATTCATTATCTCCAAAATCAGAATAAGAAACATCTGCATCAAGTACAGCATCATTTAAATTTTCACTAATATGACTTAATAACAAATTTGACATAAAGCCCTTTCCTTCACTAGAATCAATACCTCCTCTTCCATTAGTTGTTGAATCAGCTATACTACTAAAGTAATATTTCTCACCAGTATCCTTTTGATATATCAAAGAGATAGGGTCATTATCTTGAAAAACAACAATCAAATGCTTGTTTTCTAGTACATCATCATTTGAATTAACGTTATTATAGTTTATATTGTAAGCTGCTACATCATTTCCTGAATATATATGCATCTTATTATTACCTGATGCTGATCCTATACTATTGGAGGCAGTTACATTTACTAAATAGATTCCATTTGTTGTACTCTCATTAGTATTCCAGTAGTTTCTATAAACACCATTTCCAATATAATTTAAGGAAAGTGTCTTTTCAGTTACACCATTAATTTTAAAATAAGCATTAACATTACAGTTATTACATAAAGAGCCATCCCTATTACTTACTGTAGCTTCACTATAAATAGTATCTGTTCTGTCAAAAAATTTGAATTCCTTTGAATAAGAAGAATCTAGATATGTCTTTACATTTACATTTGAGGGAGCAGCATTATAGCTTACATTAAGATATATATAATCTATATACCCATAATCAGGAGCCTTTCTTAAAGGATTTTCAATACCCCTAAGTCTGACATCTAAATTATTTAATTCAGAAGCTGTATCAATTCCTGCTGCTGTAAGGTTACATGAATAAGTTCCACCTACACCATTAGGATCGATAACACAAACATTATTTGCAATAAATGGTTGTATAATATCAACATGAAATTCAAAATCATTAGTGGGAGAAACAACTATAAATTTGTAAAGCACATTAAGGTTAGCACCTCCAGATAAAAATTTATCCCAAGAGGTAACATCTATATATTCTTGATGATCAAGTCTTGAGTATGAGGTATCATCAGCATTAACCAGTGAAAGAACATTTCCATCAACAGAATGTATGGCTGTTGTAGGAATCCAGGTTGCACTTGCACCAGAAACAACATAAGACGATAATATAATCACAAAGAACAAAAAACCAAATTTTAATTTTAGGCATTTAAACTCCATTTTACTCCCCCAAATTTGTATTTATTTAGAAAAATAAGCAACCTATAATTATTTAAAGCTTATGATTACTAAATATGTAATTTAAGACACCTTAAAGACTTAAATAATAAAAGAAAGCATATTATATCCCTTTATCTTGAATAAATACTTATTATAATATTTATTACAATTGTTGGTATATTGCTCAATTAAAGAAACATAAATACAGAAATTTCGTTTATAAATGTTTTTATCCCATAAAGATAACAAATCTTTAATATATAATAAAACCCCATATTAATATGATAATAGAAAAAGAGGACAGAAATTTCTTAATTTTAATATCTATATTTATCTTAACATTGCTTTTAACATTCATCTTCTTTTATCCAAAATTTGATATTGAGAAAGAAGATATAGTGTATAAAGGCAATCTTTCTATACAAGATACTAAAGATCTAATCCTTAATAATATTCAAGAAGGAGACATTGTCTTAAACAAACCAAAATCATTTTCTTCTTATTATAATTATATTGAAACTAGAGAGGATTTACTGCTAAAAAATCAGATATTCTTCTTTTTTTATTATAATTTATTTGATAACATCTTAATAAAGTCAATGGGAAATGAGGGTTATTGGCACACTAACCTTTACATAGGTAACGGAACACTAAACTCATTATTCATATTAGGTATAGAACAAGATAATATTGATGAATCTTTTATAAAAGGAAATTATATTAAGATATTACGAGTTAATACACCAAAAGAAATAAAATCAAAGGCAATTAAATCAGCAGATCAGCATTTAAGATCACAAGATATTTACTATAGCTTAAAGAATGGTCTAATAATTGTTTTTGCAAGATCAATTAATTTAAATTATATATTTGATATAGAAGATAAACAATTAGTATGTTCTAGTTATACTGCTTTATTATACAAAGATATAAGCTTTAACCAAAAAAAGCATTATACATATATAACACCAGCAGATATAGAAGATTCAAATATTGTAAAAATAATATTAGTAACAAAAGATGATGGAGTTTATTATGGAAGATAATAAAACAATAAGATTGATTAATAGAATCTTGTTTTATAACATATTTTTATCTTTAATAATCTCCTCATTAATAATATCAGCACAAGGCACAAATAGAATGTTATATCTTAACTTTATCTTTAATATTTCATCCATCCTAGCAATATTCTTATCGTTTATAATTATTTACCCATTTATGTTTATTTTTTTATATGTAATAATATTTTTAATAAACAGAATAAAAGGACTATTCAACTAAAGAAGCAGCACCTAAAATTCCAGCATCATCTATTTCACTAAACTCAATTTTACATTTAAACATGGCATTCTTTTTTGTTTCCTCTTTTATTCTATTTAAAAAATATCTGCCACCTTTAATGCCCTTGTCAATAAATATTATTTCTGGATTAAATATGTTTATTATGTTGGCTAATCCAATTCCTAAATACCTAGAAGCTTTATCAATAATTTTTCTTGCTTTAAATCTTGCTTTTAAATTCCCCCCATCACATAACTTTATTATTTCAATAGCTTTCATATATTTCCTAAAAATCATCTCTCCCTGTTTGCTTATAGCATTACAAGAACATAAAGATTCTAAACAAGAATAATGATTTAGATGACAATGTTCTTTTTCATTTGCTATTATCATATGTCCTAGTTCAGATGCAAATAAACGTCCTCTATACACTTTATTATCAATAAAAACACCAGAGCCTATCCCTGTTCCTAGTGTAATAACAATAAAATTTCTAAAATTCTTACCTTTTCCATAAACTTTTTCGGCCAAAGCAGCGCATTTAGCATCGTTATCAATTTCTACTCTAGTTTTGAATCTATTTTTTATAATATCTCTTAAATTTAGATTCTTAAAAGGAATATTTGGGCTTTTGATTATAATTCCTCTCTTATTGTCAACAAAACCAGGAACACCAATACCAATACCTTTAATATTATAACCTTCCTTAATCAAGCTTATAGCTTCCATTATATTTTTAAGAACAACCTTCTTACCTTTATTAGTTTGAGTAGGCATTCTTAAAACTTTTATCAATTTTCCATCTTTAATTAATCCAACTTTAATACTTGTGCCTCCTAAATCTAAACCGATTATCATTTCATCATTCTCTTTAACTTTTCAATATTCCTATATTTAGAAGGATTTTCCCTATATAGTTTAGCTAGATATAAGGCCAAATAGTCTCCAAAATGAATTCCATAAAATATCTCTTCTAATTTTGTTTTTCCTTTAAGCTTTATCTCATAAGCCTTAATTATTTTTTCAGTTAACTTTATTTTCTTGTCCATTCTTCCTTTCTCTTTGTCTCTTATTATCATTGGAAAATATCTAGAAAGATTAGCCTCTATCTCATTATGATCTATCTCAGGGAGCATTCCAATCAGAGCAATATGTTTAGCATCCTCATTAATCTGATCCTTCCATCTTACTGCAATAGAATAATATGTTTCAGAAACATAGATAGCAGGAGTCTTACTTCCTATTTTCTTAGCTAGTCTTTCAGCATCTTTTTTATTAAATCTCTTAAGTAACTTAACAATTCCATTTATTTCATTGCTTTTATGGCCTAAACAACCCCATATTGAAAAGAATAAATAAGCTAATGCTCTTCTTGGCATAAACCCTTTAGGGATTATAATAAAATTCTTTTCCTTATACAAGATACCCTTATTTTGAGAGGTTATTAAGATTATATTGTCTGTTTTCCTCTTTACTTTCTTGTGCATAGCTATTGTTTCTTCTGTGTTTCCAGAATAACTTACAATAAAAGCTAAAGTATTTTTATCAATAAATTTAGGAATTTCATAAGACTGTTCAATAAAAACAGGTACATCTAACAAGTCTTTTAATATGTATCCAACAACACCAGAACCACCCATCCCGCAAACAAGAATTTTATTATAACCTCTAGGCTTTATACTTCCTAGTTTAATAGCCTCTTTTATCTGATCTGGAAATCTTTTTAATTCTTTCAGCTCTTTTAATTCTTTCATTACAATTTAATATATCTTTTTGGTTTATATATTTAACTAGATTAATGCTTTTAATTTAAAGCAAGCAGAAATAAAGAGGAACAAAATTTTATGTATTGCTAAAAAGGAGCGAATTTATGGCTAATCTCAAAAAATTAAATTCGGGAAAGGAATATGAACTGGCTTTACTTGATTATTTAGGCTATAGAAGTGAAGATCTAACTAAAAAGTTTAATGTAAGTGGAACAACAGCATACATTGCATCAAAAAAGCACGAAAAAGAGGTTATATCTAATTTAAAAGGAATAGTCAGTCCTAGTAAAAAACCTTTTCAAAGAGGTTTAGAGTATATTCTACAAATAAAAAAAGGATATAGCGACGACACATTAATGGAAATATCAGAATCCTTATATAAAGAATCCTTAGAGAAAATTAAATTTAAAGAGATTATGGAAACAACTAAAGATAAGTATGATGGCTTAATGAAAGCTGTTTTTGGAGAATCTTATGTTGGTGAATTTGGCACTTATTATATTTTTTTAGATTATTTATCTAATCTAAGTGCTGGTCAAAAAAGCAGCAGGACTAAATTTTTAAATGGGTTTTCAGAAGATATAATGCAAAGATTAAGAAGGGGTTACTTTTCAATAGAAAATTCTGACTTAAAAAAAAGAGTTGTAGAGGATGTATTAAATTTATTATCTGAAAGAGAGGCAAAAATATTAAGATTATACTTTGGACTAAATAACAAAAAATTAGACCTAGAAGAGATAGGAAATAAACTCAGTCTTGGTAAAGAGAGAATTAGACAAATAAAAGAAAAAGGAGTTAGAAGATTAAAGCATAAAGCTAGATCTGAGCCACTAAGGTATTTATATGGCCATAGTGATAAAGAGCTAGAGGAATATCTAATAAAAATAGAAGAAGCAAGGAAAGAAAAGAGTTAATATTAAATAAATTTATTCCTTTTATTCCTTTAAAACACCTAGTTCAATAGCATGCCTCTTTAAGCTTGTAATCTTCAAATAATCCTCTCTAAATAATTCCTTTTTAATAACCTTATATTCTCCCTTATAAGAATCTCTTTGCATATATCCAAAATTGATAAGCTCTCTTCTAATTAAAGTAAAATCCCTAAAATGTTTTTTAATTGACTATTTAATTCCTCACTCTACATATTTTTATTTAAGAATTTCCCAGTAACCTGCACTTGTTTTACCAACCCTTTTTAAAACACCTTTTGTCTTTAGTTTTTCTAGATATTCCTTAACTGTTTCTGAACCAATTCCTAATTTTTTAGCAAGTTCCTTCCTTGATATTTTTGGATTAATCTTTATTTCAGATACAATTTTATTCTCAAGCTCTGTAAGTTCAGCTTGGGGGGTAACTTGGGGGGTAACTTGGGGGGTTGGTGGTCTTCTTAATATTACAGTAAAGAAATTAGTAAATATAAATTTGGGCATCGGCAAACCTGCATTTCTCATAGCATTTCTCATTCTTCCAATTCCAGAGCCGATTTTCTCAACTAAATCTGCACTTTTGAAAAGACTAAATAAAAGAGGATTCCTAGAGATGCTTTTCTTGCCAAACTCTTCTTTTTTAATCATTGAGATTAATCCGCCAGGATTGCTTATTTCTACCCTATTGTCAAAAATATCAATTTGAATGTTTGCTCCTTTTTCATTATAATCTCTATGCGCCATTGCATTTATTATTGCTTCTCTTAATGCATCTTCTGGTATTTCTAAAATCTCTTCCCTCGGTCCTGCTGTTTCAATTTTATACTCGAGCCTTAAATTTCTCACAAGAAAGGTCATAGCACCATTATAATTAGAAATCGTATCTTCTGTGAAATCTTTTCTGTCCATTATTTTATACTTATCATTGCCTTTATACAATACACAAGTAATAATTGCATGTCTAAAGAATTTCTCCACATTATCACAAAAAAATAAAACTCCAGCATTCTTGAATTTCCCTGTTTTTGTTAATACTCCTAAATTTTTTAAGATGTCTTCATCAGATATTGTTTTGCTTAAATTTGCTCTTTGTATAAATATACTAAATTTTGTCTTGCTAAATCCATTCTTAAAACTAAACTCTTTATTAACAGATTCATCAAAAAATATCTTTCCTTCTTTTTGAAAAAATTCCCTTATCTCATCTGTTGTAAGTTGTTGCGAGTTTGTACCTTGTCTTACATAAAACTTACCACTTGCAGAGTAAGGCTTGTTTTTTCCTTCTGGAACATTAATGATAAGGATATTATCAAACTCTTCAAGAGATACTGCTAATTTAGGATCAAAGTTTCTTACTAGATCATGAATTTGTGATTTTAACCTGTTTGTTATCTCAATACCTTTAATTTGCTTATTGTCTGAAATGCCTATCAGAATTTTGCCACCTGTTGAATTGGCAAATGCACATATTTCTTTGGCTGAATCAGAAGAAAATGATTCTTTAAATTCTATATTATATCCTTCTCCTTCCTTCAATAAAAACTCAAATTCTTTTTTGTCCATTTTAAATCAATACTTGAAAAGATTGTACTGTTATATTATAAGACTTTTTCATTTATAAACCTTCTTCGCAGGTTGTGTCATAATTACTGATTATATAATTTTATCTCTCGACGATAAGTAGAAAGATTTATATACTTTATCGTATATAAAAGTAGTATTACTGAGGTGATTTTAAATGGTTTACATAAAATCGGATCCACAACAAACTCTACTTCTTCCAACTGATCTTAGGGACATAATTCCAAAAGACCATATATGTTATTTAATAGAAGATATTATCGACCAGTTAGATTATAATGAGTTTGACAAAAAGGTTGAAGGTTCTGGAAATCCAAGCTATCATCCAAGAATCTGCTTAAAGATAATCATTAATGGTATCTGTGAGAGAGTAACCTCTACAAGAAAACTGGAAAAACTGACTTATGAAAATATAGTTTTTAGATATTTATCTGAAAACTTAAATCCAGACTTTCATACTATTGCTTTATTCAGGAAAGAAAACAAAGACCTCATAAAACAATGTTTTCTCCAGACAGTTGAAATTGCAAAACAGCTAAACATGATTAACCTTGACAAACTTTACCTTGATGGCATCAAGGTAAAAGCAAATGCTTCTAAAAGCAAAACATTTACTAAAGAAGAGATTGATTTCTTATCAGATTTTGTAGACGAGCATTTTAAAGAGATGGATAAAGTTGATGGAGAAGATGATAAAAAATATGGAGATTCTAATGGGGAACCTAAGATACCCGAGCATTTAACAAGCAGAAGAAAATTAAGAGAGAAAATCAAAGAGATTTTGAAAGACAACGATAAAGTTAGAAAACAGATTGATAAATCTAAAGTCAAGATTAAGGAAGAGAAAGTTGACAAAGTCAATTTGACAGATATGGATTCAAAGATAATGAAGATGAAAAAAGGCTCGCATTATGAGCAAGCCTATAATTGTCAACTTCTTGTTGAAGACAAAGGAGAGATTATAGTGTGTAACAACATTTCCGATTCACCTAATGATGTTGCAGAAACAATACCTACTATGGAAAAATTCAAACAAGAGCAAAAAATAAGTCTGAAAGGTATAGAAATTTTTCAGGATAATGGTTATTCAAGCACTACAACCGCTGAGTATTATGAAAAGGAGGGAGTAATTGCATATATCCCCGATACTGCAACGACTAGAGAGCTTCATGGTAAAACAAAAGATATTCCCCAATTTAGTAATGATAACTTTAAGCTTGATTTTAAGAAAAATCAAGCTATATGTCCTGCAGGGCATAGAATGAATTTTATAAGAAAAATGATTAGGAAGAAAAATACTGGTAATTGGACCAATATTTATAGAACTCACAAATGCAAAAACTGTGAGTTTCAAAAAGAATGTATAGGAATGAGAATCATAAGGGTTAATCGTGAAGCAGAGATTAACCCTATTATGAGAAAAATCAGATTACGTTTTAAGACGAAAAAAGGCGTTGAGAAATACAACAAGAGGTTTCATAAAGGAGAAGTAGCCCAGGCTCATATCTTTCATAATTTAGGCTATAGAGAATTTAAGATGAGATCAAAAAACTCGTGTGAAAATGAGGTTAATTTGTTCTCAACTGCTTATAATCTTAAGAAAATAGAGAATAAACTGAAAGAGATAAAGAGGAATAGTAGCGATAATATTAAAAAAATATTTTTCTGGCTTGATTATATTTTTTATTTTTTGGAATTATAAGACGACCTGTTCGATGATTTGTCTAGCTGTCCCATATACTAGAAAATATATATTCTAATAATATTTTAGAAGATTTTAAATATGAAAAAAATAATAAAACATTAGAATTCTAGTGAAATGGACCAGTTGTCCAAGACCCAGAAATTCCAATGCAATATTTTTTCTGTTTTTATCTCGATATGATTAAGTAAAACTAGCAAGTATATTAATTTTTCTATCAATAAATGTTTCCCTGTTAAGAGGGAAAGATTTATATATATCTTTCCCTGTACAGAATACTATGAATAATGAAGAAATTAAGGAATACTTAGTAGATTTTCAGAAGAGGGATATTCCAAAGCTTATAGAGAGAAGGCTAAAAATATTGGACTCTAAAAAAATAAAATCTATAATTGGTCCTAGAAGAGCTGGAAAAACCTTTTTTATATATCAAAAAATAAAAGAAATTCTAAAAACAGGAGTAAGTAAAGAGAATATTATTTACTTAAATTTTGAGGATACAAGGTTAATAAGCATAAACTTTAAAGAGATAAGGGATATAATAAAGCTTCAATGGCAGCTTTTTCCATCTTCTACAAAAGGAGAATTTTATGTTTTTATTGATGAACCACAAAATATTGAAAAATGGGAGCATGCAGTAAGGGCATTAAGTGATGAGGGCTTTAACATATTTTTGACAGGTTCAAGTTCAAAATTACTAAGCAAGGAAATAGCAACACATCTTAGAGGAAGAACACTTTCTTATCTGCTTTTACCTTTTTCATTTAAAGAATTTTTATTGATTAAAGAATTTAATAGTGATATAAACAAACTAGGTTCAAAAGAAAAAGCTATTCTGTTAAGTCTACTTGATGAATACTTTGAATATGGTGGATTTCCTGAAGTTATTCTAGGAAAGAATGAAACCAAACTAAAAATATTGGATAATTATTTTAACTTAATAGTATACAGAGATATTGTTGATAGGTATAAAATAAAAAATACCAAATTAATAAAATGGCTTATAAACTCTTTAATAAGCTCTTTTTCTAGTGAAGTTAGCATAAATAAGATATACTTAACATTAAAATCACAGGGCTTTAAATTAAGTAAAAATACTCTATACTTGTACTTATCTTTACTAGAAGATTCATTTTTCATTTTTTTAATTCCAAAGTTTGATTACTCAACAAGAAAAAGAGAGTTCTCTATAAACAAGTCATATTTGTCAGATATAGGTTTTTCAAAGCTTACAGAATTTAGCAAAGACAAAGGAAGAAAGATGGAAAATATTGTTTTCTTAGAATTAGAAAGAAGAAAAGCACCTTTAACAGAGATTTATTACTGGAAGAATCAACAGCAAGAAGAAGTAGATTTTGTTATTAAGGAAGGCAAGGTTAAAGAATTAATACAGGTATGCTATAACTTGGATAATTCAAAAGACAGAGAAATTAGAGCTTTATTAAAAGCAAGCAAAGAGCTTAAGTGCAATAATCTGACTGTTATAACAGAAAACAAAGAGGGTGAGGAAAAAATAAGCAACAAGAAGATTAAGTTTATACCTTTATGGAAATGGTTATTGGTTTAAGATAAGTAAAAGTAATGTATAAGTAAAGTATAAGTAATTTCTTAAATAATAAAATCACTAGTATTTAAATCTTTCTATTTATAACTTCTCAATAGTAGTAACTTACTATGCACCAAAAATGCACAATTTGTGCACGATACATTTATCTTATCTCTTGCTATTAAAAATAAAATGAGTTATTATTACGATTCAATATATGAAATAAGGCAGAACATAAAGAAGATATTGGATACACAAAAAGAGATTCTTCAGCAGTTGGAATGGATTTCTATACATGTTATAAAAGAGGAGAAAGTTAAGAATGAAGATAAGAAAGATTCAAATTTTGTTTGATGAAGAGCAGTATAAGATGCTTGTGGAAAAAACAAGAGAAACTGGGTTTTTAAGCAAATGCGAATATATTAGATATATATTATTTGTAAACATGTCTTTTAAAGATAAAATAGACCAAATTTATGATAAAATAATTAAAGATGATAAATGAAATTCCAATAAAAGTCATGAAAAGAAACAGGTGTAGGTGTATAGCTATTTCTGATGAGCTGGTTCTTGAAATAAGAAAGGTAACTAAAGATTATATATCTGTTTCTGCTTTTATAAGAATGGCATTAAAGAATGAGCTTGAGAAATATAAGAAAAGCTCTATGCTATAACCTTTAATTTCTAAAAACTTATTTTTTATTTATCGATATATATATA
>JAZDEO010000037.1:0-2482 GCA_043808705.1 archaeon
TTAATTGAATCTTTATTTTAAGACAACTATTAAAAAGACAGATAATTTTATATAGTTGTGAATTTTTGTTTTAAAACTGATAATTTTATTAATAAAGGGGTCAAAAATGGCAAATGATGAATTCAATAAAATGCTGGATGAATATATGGGTGGCATAAGAAGAAAAAGTTCAATGCCTTTTTCTGAGAAAATTAAGAAAGTATTTAAGTCAAAGTCCAAGAAAAAAATCCACCCAGACAAAGACACAACAGAAGAATATGTAGATATTAGTGATGAAGGGCTGGAAAATGTTGTTATAGAAGAAAAAATGGGCTTCTTAGAGGGTTTTTTTGGAAAATTTATAGGACTGTTTTCAGTAAAACCTAAAAAAACCTTTGAAGAGGAAAAAATTGTTTTTGAAGAACCAGAAGAAGAGCCCAAAACTGAGACAGAATATGAGGAGCCGGTTGTAAAAGAGATGAAAGAGAACTTTATCAGCAAACTTTTTAAGAAAATCTTTTGCTTTAGAAAAAAAGAAGAGCCTGAAAAAGAGTTGGAACTTAAAACTTATGGCAGTGAGATGGATGAGGATGTTGTAAAGGTTTTGAATATAGTAAATGAATTATTCAAAAAACTGCCCCAGAATGTTAAGTATCAGTTCAGAAATTCAAAAGACTTTGAAATATATTCGGATATCCTCAAAAAGTATCATATTATAAAAAAGGATTAGGTTTTCATAAAGAATCATCTACAAGATAGTTATGCTTAAATACCTTATACATTCTATAGCTGTTGAATGACCTTATAACATCCTTAAATTCTTCCCTTATTTTCAGATAAATCTCCCTAAACTCTGTTGATGAGCTTGTTTCAACATCTATTTCAACATCCCATGCACCGATTGTCTTGCTAAGCTTTACAATATTAGGGTTGTTTAAACAGAAATCTAACATCTTGTTTTCCTTTTCTGGTTCAATATTATGAAGATTCAGGGTAATCTTATTATTGATTAAATCACATTTATCTGTATTTAATGCAGACTTGTATGCTCTTATTATTTTCTTGCTCTTCAGTGAGTTTATTACTGATATAGCAGTCTTTATATTAATATCTAGTTTTGAAGCAATTGAAGTTAACCTTATTTTTGGGTTCTCAACAAAAGCCAGTAATATCCTCTTTTCTTTATCATTTAAAACAATTTTGTCCCTGTCTCCACCAACTATTATTTCTGATGGGAAAGTAATCTCTTTAGCTTTCTTACTCCTGGGCATAAGGTAATCTCTAGGATAAATATGAGAAACAATGTTTATAATAATGTCATAATTATTTAGTTCCTCATGCTCTTTTATCAACATCTTCAGCTCTTTATTAAATTTTGAGGGATTTTGGGCCATGAATTCAACAAGAAGATCATACTGGCCGCCAATTTCATAGATTGAGGTCACATAAGGGTTTTCCATTAATTTTTTTACCAATAAATTCAGTTCAGAACTTTTAGAACAGCCGCCCTTGAAATAAACTTTGAATAACAGCATATCAAAACATGAATAGTCAATAACAGTATAATAAAAAAGGATTATTTTATTTTTTTCAAGCTTGTTTATTGTGTATTTAACGAGCTGTGGGCTCTTGTGAATTTTTTTTGCTATTTTAGAAAGCGAAAGCCTGCAGTTCTCGCCGTAGAAATACAACAATCTTTTGTCAATTTTAGTTGCCATTGCTTATTTATTTTAAATTAAAGTATATAAATGTTTTTATTTGGAACTTTTT
Organism: archaeon; assembly: GCA_043808705.1. Taxonomy (GTDB): domain Archaea; phylum Nanobdellota; class Nanobdellia; order SCGC-AAA011-G17; family GW2011-AR20; genus JAZDEO01. Next base: position 1,750 of record JAZDEO010000037.1, read on the forward strand.
AAAAAACTTGCTAAAATACATTTTAAATATAGGAATTAATATACTAAAAAATATGGCAAAAATTCTTACTTTAGATAAAATAAGAACAGAAAATAGAATAAAAACAGGAAGAACAATAGACTCCTATGTGAAAAACGTAATAGAACCTGACGAGTTTATGGCGTTTAATAGAATAGGCGGAATATTAAACTATAAAAGAGATGGAAAAAATATACCTCATCTACACTCATTTGTCTTTTTGTTTGTCGAAAGAGCATTATTTGAAGATTACACTTCAAAGAAGGAAGGAGAAAAAGATAAACTCGTTATAAGAAATCCTGGAATAGATATATATGGGAAGATGAGTACTCCTACAAATATTTATAGTAATTCTAAAATTGTTAAAAATACACTTGATGAAGCAATAACTCACGAAGGTATTTTTGTTTTAGATAGAAAATCGCATAATATAATCCATAATGGACTCATTATTCCAGTTGATTTTGATGATTTATACCCAGCGTTTGGTGTTAAGGATGATATTAAACTTATTGAAAAAACAGGTTATCCAAAAAGTAATCCCCCTGAGGTTGGAACCAAGTCAAAAGCAATGCTTTATTTTTCTATATATCACCCAGAAGTTTCCTTTATGAAATTTGATGGTGATTGTTATATCATAAAACAAGGGAAAGTAGCATACTTACATGAAGGAAATTATTTTAAAAACCCGGATTTAAGTTCCCTCCTCCCATGA
>JAZDEO010000038.1:0-2234 GCA_043808705.1 archaeon
GCACCCCAATAATTATCTTAATTAATTGTTCTATTGTTAGTTCCATATTTAACTTCCAAATAAATTTTTAATTTGATCGACTAATGAAAATCCCTTCCCCTTCAGCACAAAAATCGCAATTAGCAATATCACAAGAACTGCCACTGCAATCAAAAGCCACGGAAGATATTCTGAAATCACACCTTTCTTTTTCATAAAAACAAAAGAGAAAAAGAATTAATAAATGTTTAGGCAACTAATAACCCTTGACATTCGTTAGGAGTTTGGAAACTAACTAATGATAAATTCTTCTTGAATATCTTAGATGTAGAAATAACATCCTTCTTTTTAGTTCCAAATTTAATATGATATTTTATCCCCCGATTCTTACAGAAATTCTCGACGACATTAGCACACTTATCATAAAAATCTTTATTTTCCCAACCATTACTTTTAGTGTTATAATTTAACTTTCCAAAAATAATATTATCTACAAAAGCCACCTCCCTTAATATCTTTGACAAATTCTGTTTAACTAAATTTAGCGAGGGATAGGGTTCCATACTTATCCAAGTTTTTAATCCAGCATCATGAAGTCGTTTAAGGGCTTTTATTCTTCCTTTATAGGATGCGCTCCCTGGTTCAAATCTTTTCTTAAAATCATTATCTAAAGAAACTATTGTAATTCCATATTCATTATCTTTAGAATATTTTTTTGTGTCAATTAAATCTTTAGGATAAATTCCTTTTGTTAGCACCGTGCACTTTATTCCCGACCGATTTAATTTATTGATTATCTTTAGAGACATTTCTGAAACTTCGGGGTACTTATACATAAAAGGGTCTGTGGTAAAACACATATGTACAAATTTTATCTGATTCTTATATTTTGGGATTTCTTTATCCAAAAGCTGAAGTGCATTTTTTACGAGCTTGGGTTTACACCATTCTTTGTAAGTTTTAACTTTCCCGAATCTCTTTGCCATCATAAAAGCATAACATGGAAAAGTACAGCCGTGAGCACAACCCTCGACGTGGTTTAAGCAAAAATCAGCATATTCAACCTTGCTTTTGTATAACAAACTACTACGATTTATATAAGAAATTTCAGAGCCTCTTTTCATAAAAAATAAAGGATTTTTAAGTTAATAAAACCTTCGCAAATTCAACACCATTTATCTAAATTCCCCTCTCCTTTCTCTCTCGCTTTTGCAATAACTAGTTTTTTCTTATTCTCTTTATGTATCTCTCCTATCTTCTTTTTCATATAAGGAATTACCTTCTTTTCTATAATATCATATCCTTGCTCATTAGTAGCCCAAACCAGATAATATACGGTATTATGTGGAAAAGTATTCAAAATTTTAATAGGTGAAGGAACTCGATAACCTAATTTTTCTAATTGTTTTATCAAAGTATCCAAAAAAGCTCTTTCAACAGGAGTTTTCATCCCCTCTTCTTTATATTTGTTTATTAATTCAAACCATTTATTTGTTCCGAGGGCCTCATCAATACTTTTAAAACTCTTTGCCATATAAGAGCCACTCATTGTATAGGTCATAAGGTTTATTATTAACTCAGGTCTTCTTACTTTATTCCCATAATAAGTATGGGAATGTTCTGAAATTTTCTTTATTGTTTTCCATTTCAAATCATTATGGTTTGTGGGGTCTAAGAAAAAAATACAAAATTTGTCAGGAGGCATAAATTTCAGGAATTTTTCATAACAAACATTCGCGTCTTCACAAGAATAACATTTTATAAACTCTTTATAATCTTGAGTATTTTCTTTCATCTGCTCTATTTTCTCTAGATCATTAAGAAAGCATCTAACAGAAAATTTACCCTCTTTTGCAGGTTTTAATATAGAATTAATAATAGGGGGTTCGTACTTTTCAGCAACCCTTTTAATTTCACACTTTCCATCTCCACAATATAAATCTGCATAATACAATTTTCTGAAAGGTGTTTTTGGAGACATTATCAAATTCCTTATAATTGAAAGATAGTATCCTAATGCCAAATGTTTTTTATTGCTATGTAAACTAATTTCCATATTCATCCTAACAATTCCTCATATAAAAGTATTCCGATTATCTTCCTAACCAACCAATCCCCCCAACACAATCGAACTCAGCAAAAACAAAGCCAGCGTCGATATTAAAGCAGTTATAAAATAAAGCAGAACTCCTGCCTTCAAATTCTTTCCTATCTTATTCGTCTTCTCAAGTTTGTCTTCCCCTGAATCTATTGCC
>JAZDEO010000039.1:0-3661 GCA_043808705.1 archaeon
TTAAAATAGCTGATAGAACAGCTAATTATAAAAAACCTAACTTTTCAATATTAGAAATAAGAAATTTCCTAAAACTTATAAAAGGAGAAGAAAAAACTCCAAGCAAAATGTGTCAATTAGCTATAAACGGAAATGATATTATGAGAATTACAGGCCTTAAACCTGGGAAAAAAATTGGGGAGATTAAAAAGTATTTACTTAATATTGTTTTTAATGACCCAGATAAGAACACACTTGCTGCCTTAGAAAAAGCAGTATTAGTAATAACAGGAAAATGGTAAAAAGAATAGGATGTTAAAATGCAAGAAAACAGCAAATATGGAAAATGTTATATTTTGGGAAGGTTGGACGATGGTAGTTTTATATTTTTTAATTGGAATGATAATGTTGATATAGAAAGTTCATTCCGAAACCATGCTACTAAAGATAAAATAGAAGAGAAAAATAAAAGAAAGTTCTTTTTTAAAATTGTAGAGATGTTTAGAAATATTCTGAAAAAGGAAGATTTTTTACATAAAAGTCAGATAAAAAGGAGAAATAATAATGAAACAAGTAATAACAACTGAAGGAGTACCTATTAAATTATGGTTAGATGATATTGAAGAGGGGGCATTGGAACAAGCTAAAAATCTAGCTAATCTACCATTTTGTTTTAAACATATAGCAATTATGCCAGATGCACATCAAGGATACGGTATGCCAATAGGAGGAGTTTTAGCAACAAAAGATGTTATAATTCCGAATGCTGTAGGGGTTAACTAAATCGGCCCCTGTAAAACTCGCTCAATTGCTGGAACCCTAAGTCAATATTTATATTGATACGGCAATCAGCAGCCAGAGATCATAGAAATATGATCAAATGGTTCAGAGACTTGTATTATTTTGATAGGAAATAATACAGAATTATAATTTTTTTCAATTTCTTTAAAAAAAGACTTGACAAAGGTTGTGATATGTATTATACTATCCTTATAGTAGAAAAATTAAATTATAAGGAGAATATAATATGGAAAACAAACCTAAGAGTCAAAATCAATTAGCAAAAGAAAGATACTGGAAAAAAGTTTATGAAAATGCACCTATGATTTACTGTGCTTGTGGATGCGGACTTCAGCTAAAAGCTAAAGATAAATATGGCCGTGACGTAAAATATATTAATGGCCATAATAACAGAAAGTATGAAGATCCTACTGAACACAAACGAGCATGGAATCGTAGAAATAAAAAACAAAGATACGAATATAAAAAAGAATATATTCGTAAAAGGAAAATTTCGCTTATTAAAGAAAACGGTGGCAAGTGTGTGCATTGTGGATATAAATTTGATGGAAATAATGATTGTTGTTTTGATTTTCATCATTTAGATCCTTCTAATAAACTTTTTAGTATTAATCAAGCTAGTTTAAATAGATATGCATTAAAAAATATCTATACGGAAGTTGAAAAATGTGAATTAGTTTGTGCATTATGTCACAGATTAATTCATAATAATTATAATTAATATGGCGAGCTTGAGGTAGAAGCTATCACTTCATTGACCTCAATGATGGTATAGTCCACTCCTTATAGAAATATAAGGGTTTTAGGCGATATTGGTTGTGGAGTATGTGCTGTAAAATCTTCTATAAAAGATATTGATGAAGAAAATATTAAAAAAATAATGGGTGGTAGTTCTACATATAAAGGTGGAATAAGAAGTAAAATTCCAGTAGGATTTAATCATCACTCAAAAAAGAGAGATGAGAAATGGATGCCAAAGATAAGAGATAATTCCCTTATAATATCGTTACAATATGATAATGCACTAAAACAAATAGGCACTCTTGGAGGCGGCAATCATTTTATTGAAATACAAAAAGGAAGTGATGGATATATATGGTTTATGGTTCATTCAGGTAGTAGGAATATAGGTAACAAAGTAGCAAAATATTATAATGGTATTGCAAAAAATCTTAATGAAAAATGGTTCTCAATAGTTCCTAAAAAGTGGGAATTAGCGTTTTTACCTATTAATTCTGAAGAAGGATATTCTTATATAGAAGAAATGAATTACTGTGTTAATTTTGCATTAAATAGCAGAACATTAATGATAGAATATATTAAGGAATCTATATTAGAAATTTTTAGTGATACAACATTTTCTGATATTATGGATATAGCTCATAATTATGCTGCTATGGAAAATCATTTTGGACAAAATGTAATGGTTCATAGAAAAGGTGCAACTAGAGTAAGAGAAGAAGAGATAGGAATAATTCCTGGTTCACAAGGTACATCTTCATTTATAGTTAAAGGACTAGGAAATAAAGAAAGTTTTATGTCTTGCTCACATGGAGCAGGTAGAAAAATGAGTAGGACAAGAGCGAGGAACGAGCTAAATTTAGAAGAAGAAATAAAAACACTCGATAATTTAGGAATAATACATTCAGTTAGAAATCAAAAAGATTTAGATGAGTCCTCAAATGCTTATAAAGATATTCATACTGTAATGAAAAATCAAGAGGATTTAGTTGAGATAATTGAAGAATTAAAACCTTTGGCTGTAATAAAAGGATAGGAGAGAAAATTATGAAAAACTACGAAAAAAGTAATGTTCATAATAATATACAAAACATAAGAAAAAATTTAAAAAGGATAAAAAAGCTATCTCATAGCTGTTTAAATGTTGGATATACTGTTTTAGGTAGAGAACTAAAACATCTATATAACAACATAGAAAAAGAGTGTGTGGAGTTGGAAAATAATGTTTATAAATAATAAAAGAATGTATTTAGATTCATTCACATGGAGCAGATGGAGAAAAGGAATTATAATATGGGAAACTATAAAAAAAGAAGGAATAAATAATATCAAAAATAAAATAATTGGATACATAGAAAGTGATAAACTATTTTGTAGAGCAAAATATGATGAAATAGCAGTTATGTTTCTAATAAATGATGAATTTTGCTGGACTCATTTTAAAAAAGAAGAATTTTATGAAATCAAAACTTGAAGATATTGGATTCTATACTTTATCAGATAACAGAGCTAAAAATACTTCAGAGAAATCTGATTTAAAAAGATGTGAAATAATTTTAACTGATAAATGTAATTTTAAATGCCCTTATTGCAGAGGACCTATTAAAGAACTTAAAGGAGAAATTGAATTTAAAGAAGCTTTATATATTATAGACATTTTTCTAAAAAACAATTTAGAAAGTATTAGGTTTTCTGGTGGTGAACCTACTCAATACCCCTTTTTAGATTTGTTAATAAAACAAGCTAAAAAAGGAGGTATAAAAAATATAGCAATATCAACAAATGGGTCAGCTTGTATAGAATACTACAAATATTTGGTGAGATGTGGAGTAAATGATTTCTCTGTATCTCTTGATGCTTGTTGTTCATCAACTGGAAAAACTATGTGTGGTGATATAGAAGGTATGTGGGAAATTGTTGTTGACAATATAAAAGAAATATCAAAATTATGTTACACTACAGTAGGAATAGTTTTTACAGAAAATAATTTAAATGAAGTAAAAAATACAATAGAATTCGCTTCAAGTTTAGGAGTTTCAGATATCAGAATAATATCCTCAGCACAATTCAATGGATTCTGTAACACTCTTAATAAAATATCCATGAAAGTAAGAAACAAACATCCTATTCTTAATTATAG
>JAZDEO010000040.1:0-2984 GCA_043808705.1 archaeon
GTTATCTTAGAACCAATATATTTAAAAATGCCCGAATAATCTAAATTTTCATTCCCCGTTTAGCTCAACCGGTAGAGCATTCGGCTGTAGAAGCTATTTGATTCGGCTAAAAGCTAGACATGAAAAATAGCCAGCCGTTACCGAAAGGTTGCTGGTTCGACTCCGGCAGCGGGGATGTATTTTTTAAAGTCTTTAAAGAACTGTTTAAGTGCTGTTTTAAGGTTCTTTAGAGAATTCTGGTTAAAAAAAAGAAAGAGAGGTTAGCTAATCATCGTCGTCATAATCATACTCCTTTTCTTCCTCTTCATCATCAGAACTTGCATCATCATAAAATTCTTCTTCTTTCACTTTGGAATCACCCCCAGCGTTTTTTTGTATCATATTCTTTTTATATATAAAATTTACTATAGTAAACTATATATATAAGCTCTTTATAAATTAATTATATGAGATTCAATAAATTGTGGATTTTTTTAATAATGTTAATTTCTATTATACCTATTGTAAGTGCTAATATTCAATTAGTGGAACAAGACAGAGAAATTTATAATTTAAATAGTGATTATTTATTAGATGCTGTTGTTTCTGTTTCAAATCAACTTTGTTCTAATCTAAATTGCCTTTTGAAAACCACATTATATTGTAATGACTATACATTAGAGTATTTTGTTATACCCGTAACTACAACTACCACTTTAAACATAAATATTCCCGATATTAAAATAAATAACCTAATGATTGGGAACTGTTATGTTCAGTTAAGTTTAGAAGATAGTAGTGGAAATATGATTGAGTGGAAAGATAGTAAAGGGTTTGAGGTGACAGATCAATTACTAGTTGTAATAGGTATAGACAAGAATACCTTTTTACCTGGGGAAAGAGTTAATGTTGATGGAACTGTTAAATATGTCATTGAAGAGAATGTTAATAATTTTCAATATGACCTTATGTTTGATAACAATGAATTTAATAATATAGATTCTAGTAATGGCGAATTTGGTTATATGTTTGATCTAAGTGAAACAATAAAAACAGGAGAACACACTATAAAGGTTACTGCTTATGATGATTATGGGAATAAAGGAGAAAGTAATGTAAACCTATTTGTTAATGCTGTACCCTCCCAATTAAAGAACTCTGTTAATGATTTAGAATTTTTACCTAGTGAAAGGTTAGAGGTTAAGGCCTTATTATATGATCAGGCTGGAGATATGATGGATGAATATACTACAATCAATATTTATAATAAAAATGGACAAGCCTTTTCTAAAAACGTTAAAACAAACGAATTAGTTGTTTTAGATTTAGATAAGCAGGCAGTTCCTGGAGAATGGAGAATAGTTACTGAAAGTAGGGGTTTAGAAATAGAGAGCAAATTTAATGTCTTGCCTGTAAAAGATCTAGAGGTTTTTGTATATAATAATATTCTTATTATAAAGAATATTGGAAATGTAAAGTTTGAGGGTAGTTTTACAGCTTACTTAGATGATTTTTCATTTACTAGGATGCTTAAATTAGATGTTAATGATTTTGAAGAGACAGAATTAAAAGGCAAGGTTAAGGGAGGAGAATATAACTTGAAGGTTTATGCAAATAGCAAAGAATATGATTTGGGTACTGTTACAATAGTTGATAATAGGGGTTTCTTTGAGAAAACCGGTGATATAATAACTGGAAATGTCGTTGCTGTTGGCATAAATGATTTCTTCTCTAATTATATAAGTTATTTTATTGTAATTGTCATATTAGTTGTGGTATTCTTAATCTGGCAGAACAAGAAGAGAAAAAACATTAATAGAATAAGAGAAAAAGAGATTATTGAGGGGCAGTTAAAAATAAAGAACATTAAAGGAGAAAGAGAACCTACTAAGGGTAAATCTTCTAAAGGAATGTTTTCATCTGCTAAAAATATTAATCGGGAAGAAGCAAAAGAGTTTAGAGATAATTTATTTAAAGTAGCTCAGGAAGACAATAATAAAAAAGATAAGAAAGATTCATGGTATTAAAATAAATATTAAGTCTTTATCTTCTTCTATTTCTTTAAAATTTGAATATTTCTTTAAAATTATTTTAAATTTTTTTAGTTTCTTTGATTTTTTTAAAAAAGATATAGCTATATTTTTATTAGAAGAAACCCTTAATGCTTCTTTTAAGGCTTTTTCCATATCCTTGAAATTATGAAAGGATGTTACAGAGATTACAGTATTAAAGGATTTATCTTTAAATGGAAGGTTTTCAGCATATCCTTTTATTAAGTTATTTGATTTGCTTTGTCTTATCATTTCTATACAAGGGTCTATGCCAATAGACTTAATTTTAAAGAAATTTGTTGATATCCCTGTTCCACACCCTATATCTAGGAGAGGAGGAATTATTTTTATATTTTCTTTTATTATCTTTAATTTTTTTAATTGCTCTTCCTTATGCAGCTTATTATAGGATTTTGCTATATTCTTGTACATTTTAAATAAGATGAAAGAATGAGACTTTAAAAAGATTTATTTTGGACTATTTATGGCCTTTAGTAAACCACATCTATCGACATTATCTTTAGGACACATAAACAAAAAGCTTCTTATATCATCTTGAGTAAATAACTTACAACAATGTCCAGAAACTGTATCTAAAGGATCTGTTGTTAAATTACCCCTTTCTCCTAAATCATATGTAACAAATCTAGAACCTTGATGAGGACCTGTGTTTTCTATTGTTCTTGGAGGAGAATTTGAAGAATAACTTAAAATAACATTGAGAATTTCTTCTGGATTCATACATGTTTGATACATTAGCATCCCCCTCTATGAATTCTATAAAACTCTTTGTTTATAAATTTATTTATCGCAACAGTATCTCCGAAAGCAACCAAATATTTAATTTAAGAATCTACTTATAATCTTATTTAGATATTTAAAGAAGAGCATAGTTTTACAAGAACTATGCTCTATAAACCAATATCAATAAAGAAATTAAGATAATTAATAGAG
>JAZDEO010000041.1:0-3153 GCA_043808705.1 archaeon
GAACTTATTATAGATCCATTAACAATAAACATTGTATTAAGAAACAAATTAAATATGGATATAGGCACAAAAACAATAAATAAATACAGTAAAATAATAAATAGCTCAAGAACAATTTATATAAAAGGGACACCAGGAGCCTATGAAATAAACAACTTAGATATTGGAACCAGATATATTTTAAATGCAATAACAAAAAGTAGAGCCTATTCCTTGGCTGGAGGGGGTCATACCTCAGAAACAATATTAAAGTATAAGAAATTAAATAAGTTTTCTTATGTAAGCTTAGCTGGCGGTGCTTTAATAGAATATTTAGCAGGAAAAAAACTTCCAGGAGTAGAATCCTTAAAAAATGTATGATGTAATTGTCTTAGGATCAGCAACAATTGATATGTTTATTGACACCTCATATAAACTATTTTGTAAAAAAGACAACGCAATAGAATTACCACTAGGATCCAAAATTCTAGTAGAGGATATTAAGCTTTATACAGGCGGGGGTTCAACTAATGTTTCTGTTGCTTTATCAAGGTTAGGATTAAAAACAGCCTCAATATGCAAAATAGGGGGTGATGAAAACTCACATATCATAGTTAAGGAATTAAAGAAAGAAAAAGTTACTCCTTATATTGTAAGAGATAAAGGCAAAACAGGATTAGCTGTAATCTTAGATGCCATAGGTAAAGACAGAACAGTCTTATTTTATCAGGGAGTTAACAACAAGCTAAGATATAGTGAAATAAAAAAACCTTGGCTTAAAACAAAATGGTTTTATTTTTCTTCTATGGTTGATGAATCCTATAAAACTCTAGAGAAACTTTCTGATTACGCTAAAAAGAATAACATAAAAATATTATTTAATCCAAGTACATATCTAGCAAAAAAAGGTTATCACTTTCTAAAAAAGGTAATAAGTAATACAGAAATTTTAATATTAAACAGAGAAGAGGCTTCGTTAATAGCAGATAAAAAAAATGTAAATGAGATGTTAGAAACAATACATAATTATGGTGTTAAGATTGTTGTTATAACAGACGGTGAAAATGGAAACTGGGCCTATGACGGATATAATAGTAAACATTATAGATTAGAAGCTGGTCATCCAAACGTTATTGAAACAACAGGGGCTGGAGATGCCTTTGCCTCAGGATTTTTGGCTTCTATTATAAAAAAGAATGATATTGAACTAGGTTTAAAAGTAGGAAGAGCGAATGCAGAATCAGTAATTCAGTATTATGGTGCTAAAAACATATTGCTATCATGGAATAAATCAATAAAAAATTCAAATAAGTTTAAAGTGAAATGAAAAAAGAAATTTCAGAAGAAAATATCGTAGAGGAAAAAGATAATATATTTTCAAATAATATGTCAACAGTTAAAGAATCAAAAAAGTTCTTATGCGTATCTCTTCTTAAATCTGGTCCATCAAAAATAAAATCAAATGATCCTAATGAATTTTCAGACACAATAAAAAAATCAGAAGTTTCCTGGGTTGACTGTAAAGTAAACGATTTAGTTAATGAAAGCAAAAAAATAGCAGATAGATATAATTTTAATTCTAATCTAATTGAAGCTTTAATAGAATCCAAATACTCTGCTTATGAAGATTTTGATAAAGAACTTGGATTAACACTACCTGCAATAAGAGTCCAAGGCCTTGATGTTGAAGTAAACAAGCTTTTGATATTAATGAAAGAAAATTTAATCATAACCATTCATACAGAAAGAGTAACCAGAACAAGAATGTTTGCAAAATATGCTGAATCATTCTTAAAAAAAATACCAACAAAAAAATCAAGGGAGGATAAGGTTTCATTAGTTCTAATAAGAATACTAGATGAAAACAGTGATAAAAATTTTGAGGGTTTAAGAAAAATTGAGGAGGAAAGTGATGAAATAAACAAGCTTCTTATTGATCCAAAAACACCAAGAATAAAAATAAGTTCAGAAATCTATAGGATGAAGCATGCCTTAATTACTTACTTAAATGCGTTATGGGCAAGCGTAGATGTTATTCATTCCTTACGTTATGGTGATGCTGAACTTATTACAGATGACAAAACAATTCTTGTAAGAATGACTGTACTTTCAAAAGATTTAACTATGCATATCTCTTTAAGTGAGCATATGTCAGAGGTTCTTGCATCAGGAATGGAAGTAATGCAGAGCATTTATAATAATCAACTTCAAGTATTAAATAATAGACTGTCTTTAATGATGGTCTGGTTAACTATATTTGGAACAGCTGTTTTAGTTCCCAATACATTAGGTACAATATATGGAATACCGCAAGTTTCAGAACATCTTAAATGGCACACAATTTTATATAGCTTAATATTATCATCTGTACTTTCAGGATTAATAGTTTATTATTATATAAAAAGTAAAAAAATGATCCCAGAAAAGGTTGAATAAAATGAAATTATTAACAAAAGGAAAATCAATAGTATTAGCATATGACCAGGGTCTAGAACATGGTCCTGTAGATTTTACAGATGAAAACATTAATCCAGAATATATTTTAGATATAGCAAAAAAAGGAAAATACAATGGAATAATTTTACAAAAAGGGATTGCAGAAAAGTACTATAGAAATGAGGCTCCCTTAATACTAAAACTTAATGGAAAAACAAGCATCTATAAAGGTGAACCTATTTCATTACAATTATGTTCTGTTAAAGAAGCCCTTGATTTAGGGGCAAAGGCAGTTGGTTACACTATTTACATGGGTTCTAAGTATGAACCAAAGATGCTTAATGAATTTGGAAAAATACAGGAAGAAGCTCATAATTACAAGATTCCAGTAATTGCTTGGATGTATCCAAGAGGAAGTTCAGTAAAAAAAGTAACTCCTGAAATAATAGCATATGGTGCTCGAGTAGGTCTAGAAATAGGCGCTGATTTTGTTAAAGTCCATTACACTGGATCTTTACAAAGTTTTAAAAAAGTAGTAGAGGCAGCCGGTAAATGTAAGGTCTTATGTGCAGGCGGCCATAAAAAGAACGATTTAGCAATATTAAAGGAAACAAAAGACGTTATGTCAACAGGAGCAGTAGGAATGGCAATAGGTAGAAACATATGGCAGCATAAAGAGCCTCTAAAGATTACAAAAGCACTAAAAAAAATAATCTTCGATAATAGTTCTGTAAAAGA
>JAZDEO010000042.1:0-20661 GCA_043808705.1 archaeon
CTCTTACAGGAAATACTGAAGAAACATAATCAGCTGTTAGGTGTGCATGAAAAATCTTAAAATTTGTTAATTTTGCAAGTTCTTTTGTAACTGTTAATTTTCCAACTGCAGGCGGTCCATAAATATAAATTAGCTTCATAACCTAAGTAAATTAAAACAGGTATATAACTGTTTCTTTAAAGCAAGAAATAGTGCTTAGGAACTTCATTTATCATTAAATCCCTCTGGCCCAAAATTAATAAGTATTTTTTTGATCTCATTAATAGTTTTCTGCTGATCTTTTTTATCAGACATCCTTACAAATCTTATTAATAAGTCAACTAACTTTTGCTCATCTAAGAATTTTAGCTTATATCCATCTGTAATAAAATAAAATCTGAAAGACTTGTATTTAATTTCTTTAATAACAATTCCACCGACATTTCCCAATAATTTTCCCTTATGCGGATTATTTTCCAAACTCTCAATTAAGTCAATAACCCCATAAGACTCACCTTTGAACTTCCTTTGGATCTCTTCAAATAATGAATGAACTATTTCGACCTTGGCCATTTTTTGTCCAATTCTTTTCTAGCTTCCTCTATAGAAATAGTGCCTTCTGATGACATTAAAAAGTCTCTTAGTTGCTCTTTAACAGCAAGTGAATAAATCCTTTTAAGAATTTCATCATAACTTTCTCCCTTTATTCCAAAAGAGCTTATCTTATCCCTTGTTTCCTTGCTTAATTGAATTGTTGTTGTTTCCATTTTAACCTATAGTGTCTATAGTAGCTATAGTTTATAAATCTTTCGGTACTTTGTTCTTTATCAATAAACAATTCTTAGAACTTAGGAACTTCTTATTAAAACCTCTATATGTTTACCAGTTTCTTTAAGGTTTTTAAAACAATAAATAATGCTTAGGAACTTCCTTTGAAAATAAAGAATAAAAGTAAATAGTAAGTAAACAGTCTTCTAAAATAATAAAAAATCAAATAATTTCTATTTCTTTTTTTAGATTTTGAATAATTTCCTCTCCGCACTTGTTCCAAAAATCAAGAATTTCTTCTGCTTGTGAAATTGTCACCCTGAATCCCTTATAATTTATATCGTGTCTTGTTTTCTTGAATCTATCAAGGGAATTCAATTTTAATTTTTCTTTTATATTGGATTCTTTTAATATGTCCATGCTTATTTCATGATTTGAGGGTTCATATCCTAGGAGCCACCATTTTGCATCCCCAAGTTGTCTAACTGATTCATAAATCTCTCTAAATATAAGAGTTGCACTATCCTCATTCAGTTTGATATCTTTTGTGACTTTTACATTGATTTCAGCAGAATTTATCATGGACTTAATTTTTGCTGTGTCCATCTGTCTATTCCTTATTATTCCTGCTTTAAGCCAAATTTCAATAAACTCTTTTTTCATTTTTTTACCTCCAAGAATCCCCACAATAAAATACCATTAGCTATGTTGTTAAACACATTTATGTCTATATCTTTTCTATTAAATAAGTGTATTTGTATCTTTTTTTTAATAATGTTTTCAAATTCTAAAAGCTCTCTTAATACAATGGTCTGATATTCTTTAACTTCATCAGATTCTATAGCTATGTCTATATCAGAGTTAGATAAATCCTCTCCTTTTCTAAAACTACCAAATAAAACTATTGCTTTTGGATTTTTAAAAAAATCAACAAGAAATTCAACTAACCCGCTTTTATAAACAAAGTTTAGATTATAGACTATTTTGCTTCTAATGTAAAGCCAATTTGTTTGATTTGCCTTTATTCTCCATATTTTACTCAATTTTTCAATATTTATTAAACCAGCTTCTTGAAATTCCCCTAAAATTTTTCCAATATTCGCCTTTGCTACTCCTGCTTCTCTCGCTAAATCACTTAAACTAAATTCTTTTTCAGGATACCTAAATAATACTTCAATTACCTTATTTTTAGCGGTTTCTTCATATAACTTAAGATATTTTTTATGAACAATTGGTTTTATCATATAACTTATGTTATAAAATAGAACTATTTAAACCTTTCGATAGTCTCTTCTAAAAGATAAGAAGACTTAACTAAACAGCTTATGCATAATTTTCTCGCTTTAAGGAAATAACGAAGTTTTTTTAAATACATGATATTAGACTTAAAGATATGATAAAGAAGATATATAATTACTTTATGAAAGAATCTTTGTATAGGAATTCTATCTACTTAATACTAAGCTCCTTTGTAATGGGAGCTCTAGGATTTTTCTTCTGGATGATTAATTCAAGATTGTTTACAGCTCATCAGATTGGGTTAGGAACTACATTAATTTCAGTAATTAGTTTAATCACTACATTCAGTTTACTGGGATTAAATACTGGAATAATAAGATTCTTGCCTACTGCTGAAAACAAGAATGACAAGATAAATACTGTAATCACAATATCTGTTTTAACATCTGTTATTGTTTCCACCATATTCTTACTAGGATTAAAGTTCTTCAGCCCTGATCTGTTGTTTATTAAAAGAAATCTGTACTATTCAATATTTTTTATAGGTTCCATGATTATTATGACTTTATTCAGCTTAATTGATAGTGTTTTTATAGCTTACAGAAATACTAAATTTGTTCTTGTCAAGAATACTATATTCTCATTTTTGAAATTATTTTTTCCTTTTTTGCTTGTAAGCTTTGGGGCTTTAGGAATATTTGGGTCTTTTACTTTATCAGCCTTATTTGGATTTTTAACTGTTCTAATTATCTTGATTTTTAAATTTAAATATAAGTTTAAGTTTTTATTTTATGATAATATTTTAAAGAAGATATTTCCATTCAGCTTTGGAAACTACATTGCTGGTTTCTTTGGAAGCTTGCCTGTATTGCTTTTACCTTTATTGATTACCAGATTAATTAATCCTGAAACTACAGCTTACTATTATATGGCTATGATGATTGCTGGATTGTTATTTGTTATTCCTAATTCAATAAGCTCTTCTTTATTTGCAGAGGGAAGTTATAAAGAAAGTAATTTAAAAGAACAGATAAAAAAGTCTGCAAAGTTTATCTCTTTGATAATGATTCCTGCAATTATCTTGATATTTTTTCTAGGCCAGTATATTTTATTGTTGTTTGGGGAGAATTATTCTGCTGAAGGATTCAGATTATTGCAGATATTGGCTTTATCAGGTATCTTTATAGCTGTTAATTCAGTATTTGCATCTATTTTAAGAGTAAGGCATAAGATTAAGGCATTAATCATTGTTAATGCAATTGGCGCTTTAGTATTATTGGCTTTAAGCTATCTTTTAATATCTCAAGGACTTACTGGAATTGGAATTGCCTGGATAATTGGACAGTTTATTGTTACTTTGCTTTATGCTGGGTTTGTCTTGATTTAGAAAGTTTATTACTTTTATTTACTTAAAAATCTCTGAGCCACCATTATTATAAATTAGATTCTTATTTTGATTTAAGAATTCTGTTGGGTAGTTATAAGATAAAGTATTTCCTTTGATGGTCTTAAATGCTATTCCATCAAAAACATTTGCATAACTAAGATAAACATAATCGCTTTCTTTTATTATAGAAGGCAAAACATCTTGAGCTATTTTGGTTGTGAATTTTGGTGGCGTAGATAATTCAACTTTTGAAATAGCTCTTTTGTCTAAGTAAATAAGATTGTTTTTATCATAATTGTTAAATAACCAATTTCCAGAGATAACTTCTGTTTTGTGTACATAATATACATCATATTCAATACCTTCATTGTTTAAACCCATAGTTATATCTGGTCCACCTACTCCTTGTTGGATAAACCTAGATAAAAACAAAAAATAAATTAATAAAAAAATAGTTAAAATTATAATTCTGTAATTTTTTCTAAAGAATTTAAATAATATCCATCCTCCAAGAATTGCTGGTAGTGATAACAATATCAAAGTTTGTTGATATGTTCTAACCAAATCATAACTAATTGATGAAAAAGGTAGTATTATTATTATAGATAATGCTATAAAACCTGCTATTTTAAGGGTTAGATATTCTATATCCCTATTCTTGTTTCTCATTTGAAAAACCATATAAACAATTCCTACAATAACTAAAATCTTTCCAAGAACTTTAATAAACTCTCTTATAGAATAAATGATTAATATTGTCTTAGTATCAAACTTGTAAGGTATACCTGGAGATATTTTTTGTCTGATGTTATAATTAGAGTATGTGTTTTGACTATAAAAGTCAGAATTTGAATACTTATTTAAATAAACCTTTGTAATCGAATCAGAATATTCTCTTAGTACATTTAATACACTTTTTTGTTTATAAAATATGTTAAATTGATCAAATAAAGATTGTCCTTCTGCCTGCACTTCTTGACTAAATATATCTCTCATGTTTTTAAAACTATTTTCTACAAAATAAACAACATTAGAAGATGATTCAGTTACCTGAAAATTCCAAAATAAGGCAAAAATTATAATCAGAATGAGAGACAATCCATTTATATAATAAGATTTTTTAGATTTAATAGTGTCACTTAAATTAATTTTTTTGTATATTTTTGAAAATATTTTAGTTTTATTTGTTTTTCTAAAAAAATATACTATTATGTAAGTAATGATAAATATTCCTAATGCTATATAAGTTGTAGAATAATGCGAAACTATCATTGAAAAACCGAATATAATAAATAATATTCTTTTTATTGTTAAACTTATTTTTTCATCAAAAAGTATAAGTATTGCTAATGCAAAAAAAAGAAAAGCAACTTCTTGTCTTATTGGAATCCACCACCAAATTAGAAAAGTTGGTTGGGAAACAAAAAAGAGTGAGGCTAAAAAAGCAAAATAATTTTTAACAAATTTTTTAGAAATAAAATAAATTATTACTGGAACAAAAGAAAAAATTAGAGGAATAATCAATTTAAAAATGTATTGATCATTAATCTTTAAAAAATTAGATAAAATTACTGGAAGAATCGAAACACTTAAACATGCATTATATGCGTGATGAAATAAAGACATACTCCAATATCCATTTTCTTTTATAAGTTGAAATATCTGATATTCTTGATTTATATCAACACCAGAAACATACCAACTTCTTAGCCATCCCATTAAAAGCAAAGAAATGCTTATCATCAAAATTGCCCAAGGGTAAACATTTTGGTTTAATTTCTTTCTAAATAAAATTAAGAATAGGATATAAAAAATTATAAGAATGATTGTTATTATACTCAAATTGTTTGAACCAGAATTGTTTAAAATTAAAGAACCCAAGATACTTAAGAATACAAAAGTTATAGGTGTTATAAAAAAAATTCTATTTATAAAGTTGAACTTAGGAGATCTTATTTCAAATTTTAAATGAGAATATCTCTTGTAAGCTATAAATGTTAAGATCAAGAATAAAATATCAAAACTAATTAAAATAGGATAAAATGAAAGTGGTTTGGTAGTAATTTTGATTATAGGAAGTACCCAATTAATAATCAATCCAAAGAACATTATAAAGGTGACAGATAGCCCGATTGTATAAACTAAATACTCCCAAAAGTTAATCTTTTTTATTTTAAGAACTAATATTATTAATAAACCTGGAGCAATGATCAGAAAAATAAAAGATATAACTGCTCTTATATAAAAATAGTCTATATTAAATATATTTAAAAAATTTGTGATTAACAAAATGATTAAGATGCTTACAAAAAATTCTATTCTTTTTATTATCATTACATTTATGGCAAGGATACTTGGTAGTTTAGTGCTGGGGATAATTGCCATCCTCCATAATTTTTAATCATTTTCTTTTCACCCAAGGATACATAATCCACCAAAAACCTATGAAATATATGATAAACAACAACCAACCGACATTGCTGTGAAACATACCAATTGCAAAATCCTTTGATATAAAAACACCGAATATAAAAAGTAAATAAATCCTTAACACATTAATTAGGAAAATACCTATCGCTCCTAGAATGAATAAAATTGCCATTTTCTTTTTATTTAGAATATACCAATCTAAGAATAATATCAACAAAAATAAAGAACTAAACAGTAATAAAGAGTCTATCCCAGAACATGGTTGTCCAATATTCGCCCCAAATCCCTTGAGAGATATAAAAGGACTTCTACCATATCTTACTATAACATCTTGAAAATTTATTTTTAATAAAGTAAAAACTAAAAAAGCAACAATCTTACTAAAAAATACCCAAAATTTCTGAATATAGATTATCAATAAATAATACAAAACAAGAATTATAGTAGAGATTAATAGTTCCTTCTTGAAATCTTTTATGAATTTTTTTACAAAATCCTTGCTAAAAATACCTAATATCATAAACCAAACAAATAAAAAGACACTTATTACAAATAGCAAAACAAAAAACCAATAAATTAAAGGTATGAAAGGATAATTCAATTTTACATAGAATCTAAGCAAAAAAAATAAAATTAGGAATATAAAAGAGAAAGATCCAAATTTAATTGATTCTTCTAGTCTAAATTTGTATTCTTTTATAGATACAATTCTTTTCCTGGTAAGCATAAAGAATAAGAATATTGTAAAAAGAGCCGATTTTGCTAGATCAACTAAAGAAAAAGGTAAAAACATCTCATTTCCTATTGCTGTCATTAAAACCAAGTGTGATAAAATAACAGGTAATAAACTAAAGAGTGTAACAAACACAATAGTCTTCACCACAAACTGCTTAAATCCTTCCTTTCCCCAGATTTCTTTGAATTTCATTTTATATTAAATTCTTAAGATTTTATATAAAGTTTTATAATCTTATTTATAACCTTATCAATTTTATAAAAATCAGAAACTTTTTCACAATTTTTACTTAATCTTCTTCTTAAATTTTTGTTTTCTATTAAGATTTTTATTTTTAGCTTTAAATCATCTATACTACCAGTTCTAAAAACTAATCCTGCATCTTTTATAACTTCTGAAGAAGAACCAATATCTGAAACAACACAAGGTATATTAAAAGATAAAGCTTCATTTAAGCTTCTAGAAAAAGATTCTGGCCCTCTTCCAGGATGAACAAATATGTCTGCATTAGAATAATATTTCGGTAAATTCTCATGGGCTACTTTACCTACAAAGTTTATACTATTATATGCTTTCAATTCTTTTGCTAATTTGATACAATTTTCTAATTCTCTCCCTCCGCCAACAATTATTAATTTTATCTTTTTGTTACTTTTCTGTATAATTTCTGAAAATGCTTTTATTAATAAATCAACCCCTTTTGTTTTTTCTATTCTTCCACAATAGAGTATGCTTATTTCATCCTTTTTTTGTTTGTTTTTTTTAGATTTATGATCAAAAGGAACAAAAAAATTTGGTATTATAATAATCTTATTTTTATCAAAATTGAACTTTTCGTAAGTTTTTTTAACTGAACCACTAAGTGCAATATAGATGTCAATCTTTTTACTTAGGTTAGTAGATATAGGGAATAATAATGAATAGGGTAATACCATTAATTTTTCATAAAAACCTTTAGATTCATCATATAAACATTTGCTTCTCTTTAAAAAATTACACTTTTTACAACCTTTTTCTAATGAAGAAAGAGGACATAACATTCCAAAATTATTTAGAGTAGATATTATCTTTTTCTTACCCCCCATCAACTTATAAAATCCTGCCCCAGCCAAAGGAAATACATTATAAACATGAAATATATCAATCTTATCTTCCCATTCTTTTATTGTCCTATAAACAGGTGAGATCAAGGATAAAGACATAGCCTTTTTGGTAAGAACCTTATGCCTTATTACTCTTACATTTTTTATATTCTCTTCAGAATATTTCTCTCCATCAAAACTAAAGACTGTTACAAAAATCCCTTTTTTAACTAATTTCTCAGCGAGTAATTTAACACTTATTTCACTTCCACCAATTAAGTTAGGATGATAATAAGGTACTATAAAACCCAATCTTAATTTTTTCATCTTTTATAACACTCTTCAAGCCTTTTTGCAATTTTATCCCAATTATAGTCTTCTAAATTGACCTTAATTTTTTTACCTTCTTGTTTTTTTATGATTTCTGCGAGATGTTGTGCAGAAATCTTATTTACCTTTACTCCTTTAACTGCACCTTTAAATTTTTCTACAAATTCTGATAAAGCGGTTGTATCATTTGTTATAACTGGTTTTCCTGATGCAAGTGCTTCAAGAACAGTTATACCAAATGCTTCGATATCTGAAAGAGTGATAAATATTGAACATGTTTTATACTCTCTTGCAACTTCTGTATTGGAAAGTCCACTTAAAATGTTAACCTGATTATTTAGATTCAATTTATTTATTAATTTTCCGAGTTCCTCCTTATAGGGGCCATTACCTATAATGTTCAAATAAAAATCTTCTGAAAGAAATTTCATTGTTTTGATTATCTTATGAATATTTTTATATTTTTCAAGTCTTCCAACATAAAGAATTAGTTTTCCTTGAAATTTTAATGGCTTTGCTCTTTCAAATCTTTCTATATCTACCCCATTTGGAATTACCCTTATCTTATCTTTTATTTTTTTATTCTTTTTAATAAGGAGATTTTTCTCATATTCAGAGACACAGATTATTTTATCTGCTTTGTTTAAAATATAGTTGCCTATTATTGGATCGTATATTTTTCTAAATGCTTTAAACAAAATTGTAGATCCTTCTGAATGATAATGGGGCTGAAAAATAAGTTTTTTGGTATTCTTTTTCAGAATTGCGGCAACTAACGGCATAAATGTTGTAAATCCATGAGAATGAATTATATCAAATTCTTGATTTTTTATATCTTTATATAATTTATTTGAAAAAAGATAGGAGTTTGTAAATCCTTTATACACATTTATTTTTATTTTATTCCATTTCACTACTTTTTTATTTCCCTTATAGGGGTCACAACAGTAAACTTCTATTTTATTCTTTTTTTTAAATCTTAAAAGTTGTTCTCTTAAAACTTTTGGTTGTCCTTCATTAAACCAAGGTGGTTTTGGTGCAATTATACCAATTTTCATTTCAAAACTTCCTTGTATGCTTCAATAGTTTTACTCCATGGATGAGGATTTGCATATATCTTAGATTTTATTTTGTATGATTTCAGAATAGCTTGTGTTATTTTTTTTGTATCTTTTGATCTTACAAATATTGTTCCTTCATATTTATTCATACTTTCACTTAAACCTCCAACTTTGCTACATATAACTGGTAGACCATAACTTATTGCAATATGAGCTGCTCCAGATTGAGAGGCTCTTAAATATGGTAAAACAACAACATCTGCAAGATTAAAATAGTAATTGGTCTCATCATCTGAAAGATACTTGTTAATAAATTTTATCCTATTTTTATACTTACTGTTTTTTATCTTCGTATTTAGATCACAACCTTCCCATGTTTCCCCACAGATATAAAGTCTGAATTTATCAATCTGATTTTTAGGTATCTTATTGAAAGCTTCTATCAGATATTCCACACCTTTGTATGGCCTTATCAAACCAAAGAAAAGTAAGTTACATATCTTCTTATCTTTTTTTAGATTAATCTTCTTGAAAAAATGGTCATAAGCGCCATGAGGGACAATAAAAACTCTGTTTTTGTTAAGATTATATTTTTTGCTAATTAAATTTTTATCATTATTTGAATGAGTTACGTAAGCATCTTTATTATCAAACAACCTTTTTGCCATAAACTTAACATAAAATCTTAAAATAGATTTATTTTCTTCTAAAGGGTCAAGTGTTTCATGGAATTCTATAATAATTTTCTTTTTTAAGTAAAATTTGTTAATTAATTTAAGTATCCAATAAGTATGAGCCGCAGAACTTGTCCACCATTGTAATATTATAACGTTTGGATTTTCTTTTTTTATGAATTTTATAGCTTTAAAGAGGTTTGGAATCCAATACCAATCAACTCCATCAAAAATCCTAATGTTTTTGTTAAAGTTTAGGTTAGAAATATTATCTCCAATTCTTTTGTTTCCAGGAAAAAGAAATTTAGGAAGTAAATTTCTTAATGTTACAACAGAAACTTCATATTCTTTACTCATAGCATTAGCTAGACTAATTGTAAAATAGCTTATTCCACTAATGAATTTTTTACTAGGTCCTATTATACAAATTTTCATTTTAAAGATTATCTTCAGGCTTCCAGTTTAGGTTCTTAAAAAACACACTTAATATGCCAAGTCCATCTTTAATTGGTCTTAATCTTGATTTTGTTCCATTTCTATGCCTGTATGTTACAGGAACTGAAAAAATTGAATATTTAAGCTTAACCATCTTTGTAACCATTTCCATCTCTATTGAAAATCCCCCAGAGTCAAGATACTTTACCAGATTTTCTACTACTTCTCTCTTCCAGGCAAAATAGCCTGTACAGACATCTGTTACATTACCCTGATAAAAATATCTGACTAGAAATGTAAAAAACCAATTTCCAATTCTATTAAAATAAGTCATTGATCCAGACTTCATCTTTCCAGAGAGTCTTGAACCTATAACAACATCACAAAAGTCTGAGTAAAGTGGTTCTATCATCCTTAGCATCTCTTTTGATTTATATGTAGAATCACCATCAAGCATGACAACATAATCAGTATCTTTTGAAATATTTTTAAAGCCTGTTTTTAAAGCATTACCCTTTCCTCTTTTCTTTTCAAATATAACTCTAGCTCCTTTTGATTTGGCTATTTCAGCTGTCTTGTCTGTAGAATTATTGTCAATTACTATTATTTCTACCTTAATATCTAGTTTTTTAAATAAATCTATAGGTATGTAATCAATTACTTCTCCAACTAATAGTTCCTCATTATAACAGGGTATTAAGACAGTTAACTTCTTCATTTTTACTCTTTAAACAAAAGGTTAAAAAGCTTTATAAAGATTACTGATTAGACAACTAGATAGTGGTAAATAAACCTCTAGATTATTTTCTTATAGAATTCTTTTAAGGCTATTTTTCTTTAAAGCGTTTATTGTTTGATTTGATGTCTTAAAAGATGTTACAAACTTTCTTTTACTGTTTAATTAGGACAATAAATATTACAAGTCTTCAAGCTCCTTCTTTGTTGCCAAATAAATGATATTGTTTTTCCAGCTTCTTAAGTCCCTTAATTTCTCCAATTTATCAATAGCATCTTCTTTAGAGATTATTTTAGCACCAATGAAAAAACCAAGAAAAAATGTGCTAAAATTTGTTTCAATATCTTTTCTAGTGTGATAAGAAATCTTGGTATCATCTGTTATTAATAGGACCTTTTCTTTTAAAGCCAGATTAAACAATTCATTATCTGTTTCTTCTATAAATTCAATTTTTTTGATTATTTTTGCTGATTTTATTATAAAATTCTTTTTGTATTTTAAAACTTCTTTACTGGCATTTCCGTATGTATCTTCAAATTTAGAAAAATCCTCAAGCTCTTTGATTACAGATTCTGTTGATATTACATTAAATTGCTTGAATTACAGATTCTGTTGATATTACATTAAATTGTTTGATTACATTTTCTATCAAACCAATACTAGCCAGACTTATTAAAGCAGACGTATCAAAGATAAAACTATCCTTTGAATTTTTTACCATAATCTAGACCTTTTTTTAAAGAGATTATTGATTTGTTCTTAATAAAATCCATCTTATTGCTCATATCTTCACCCAATAATTTTTTAATCTCTTCCTTAGATACAATTCCATTAACATATAAATTGCTTAATTCTATAAGAAGCCTATTTTTCTCTTCCATAACATCTTCGGCTAGTCTTAATTTAACCCATTCAGATTTGTTTACCTTCAATAGTTTAGATATTACCTCTAGGTCATATACAAGCTCTGATGGTATTCTTATATTGAATTGTTCAGTTTCCATTTTTATCACCTAATAGCATATAATAGCATTTACTATATAAACCTTTCGGAACTTCCTTTACCTGAATGTTTAGATAAAAATTGAAATTCAGTTAAAAAGCGAGTTTTAACGAGCTTTTTGCTTTAAAATTATTTTTTATCTTAGTTCTTTAAAGCGTTTATTGTTTGCTTAGATATTATTAAAGCAAGAAACTAAACTTTGAAATTTCCTTTATTATTTTTTAACTTATTTTTCTCTTCCTTAAGCTTGAAATAATGTGAGAGTGTTTTCATAACTGTTTGAAAAGATATATTTTCTGATATTAATGGAACTAAATCTTTATCCCACCTGTTTTTGAGAATATTTGCTTTATTGAACATCTTTATTATATTAAATTCAATATTAGATTGCTTGCATTTTTCCTTAACTAAATTAATATTTATCTTAATCCCTGATTTTATTATTTTGTACAAATCATAATGGTCTCTTGGCCTGTTTCTAGCAATTGCCGCAGCCATTTTTTCAGCAATCATCTCTTCCTTTGAAAGTGTATTTACAGAAAATTCTGGAATATTATCTTTATAGAAATGCTTTATAGCATATTTTTCTGGTTTTGTAGATAATTTAGCTCTCTTGTTTAAGTCAATAAAAACAAAACTTTCTTTGTCTGAAAAATCCCTATAATAAACAACTAGTCTTGTAAATCCCTCAACATCCTTGTCTTTTGTTATTCTAGTAAATAAATTGCTTTTTATTCTTTCTTCAATTTCTTTGATAATTTCTTTTACATCTCTTGTCAACGTAAAATCTAAATCTTCAGACAATCTTGAATAATTTAGGAATATCTTCTGTAAGGCTGTTCCGCCTTTAAAGTATAATCCTTCAATATCCTTAATGAGATATAATATTACGGTTAAATAATAGTCTTTTGTCAGATGATCAGAGTCAAATCCCTTATCAGATATTATCTCTAATATTCTGTCATAGTTTATTCTCTTGATTTCATCCATTTTTTAGTTTCCCTTTTGTTTTGTATCCTAAGGCTATGTCCTTGAATATTTTTTGTTATGGATTTTCCTATTCTTTTCTTAGTTGTTCTATGGAATACAAACCTCTTGTTTAGTAAATTTACTTTGCCTTGTCTTCTTGTTGTATAAATGTCTATTTGCATAGGTATCTGATCAGTAAGTTTCCAGAAGTAAGCCGCATACCAACCCCCAATAAAATAATCTTTGCTATCACATATCTCATCAGCAATAATTATAGGATTATCTGTCCATTTTCCTGTTCTAGATTTTATTGGAACAAGGAAGTATTTGTTCTTGTTTAGGTTTATTATTCTACCTTTTTTTCTTAAAGTGTATACTGTATTAATCATTTGACGTTTATTTTCAAAAAGATCTTTAATATCTTCAATAGTAAAATAGTACAATCTTCTAAACTCTAGTTCAGATATTACCTTTATTTCCTTCTTTGAAAGCCCTTCCATTTTAACACCAATATGTTAATATTTAAGATTCTAATGTTAAACTTATATATAAATCTTTCTCTTTTTGCTTTGAAGATATTTTTTGTCTTAGTCCTTTAAAATTTTCTTTAAAGAGTTTATTGCTTGTTTAGATTTCTTAAAAACAAGAAACTAAGATTAGGAAATTTATTTTAACTGTTTCTCTTTCTTTTTATGCTCAATCCTCTTTTCTTTTTCTTTTTTTTCAAGGAAATTATCACTAGAAACAATGCTTTTACCTAATCTCTTTTCAATGTCTTTTCTTGTTGAACCTGCTACATCTCCCCCATCCTTTGAATCTTCCTTTAATTCTGGAAATTCTTTTGAATCTCTGTCTCTTGTAAACCTTGTAGTTGTGGCTTCTTCTAACATTGTAAGAATAAGTTCAATATCATCCATATGGTCTCTAAGGTTTTCTTTGTCAAGCTTCTTGAATTTCTTATATTCTGATGGAATCATATCAAATGTTGCTTTTGATATCTCAGCTGTTAAAATTGCAAACTCCTTTTTTTCTTCTACTCCTCGTTGTCTCCATTCATCTGTAAGTTCATCTCTTATAGCAATTCCTCTAACCCTTTTCTCAACCCATTCATCAGAATAACCCTTAGCTTTGTAAATCTCCCTCATTCTTTTTTGAGCAAGTTCTGGATTCTCTATTTCTTGGACTCTTTCATAGCCAATTTTAGCCAACCATCTTTTGAAGGGTTCAGCTTTAGGAGATGGTATTGATTGTATTATTCTAAATACAGATTCAGTATTAGCACAGTTCATTCCTTGATTACCACCAGAAGTAGGAACCGCAAGGGTATGTACAAATTGTACCCACCCTTTAGCCAATTCTTCATCTCTTTGCTTCATTTTGTTAATATACTGTTTAACATCATTAGAATCAGTAAGCACAGAAATAATGTCTTCTATTACAAAATACCATTGATCATTATGCCAAGTTCTTCTTATTCTTTTGCCCTGAAAAACAACCAATGCATTATTTGAATCCATTTTTAATCCTCCTTTATCGAGAATATTTTATCTCAATAACGACGACAGTATTAAGACTTTTTCATTTATAAACCTTCTTAGATGATTTGTCCAGCTGTCCTATATACTGTAAAATATATTTTAGATTGATGTATTAAATATAAGTAAATGTAAGTCATTTCAATATTCAGTTTAATATTCAGTTAAAAAGCGAGTTTTAACGGGCTTTTTACCTTAAAGATACTTTTGTCTTAATCCTTTAAAATTTTTTTAAAAGCGTTTATTCTTTATTCAGATATTTTAAAAAGATTATAATTGTTGTATAAGATTACAACGTTCAATAAATATTAAAAGTGAACGTTACGATCTTCGTCTTTATAAATAACTCACTAAACCAGCCTTTTTAATTAATATGCCTTATAGTTTTGTTTTATTATGGTTTCCATTGTGTTGGAAACCTTAATGAATAGAAAGATTTATATAGTAACTAATAGTTTCTATATAGTAACTTAAAATTACTATGGTATCTTTAACTGAAAAGGAAAGGGAAACTCTACTTGTTTTATTTAAAGATTTTACTGCTTTTTATAATTCCAATAATATAAGCAAGATTTTAAATATAAGTCATGTTGGCGCTCAAAAGATATTCAAAAGGCTATATAAAAGTGATGTATTAACATCCCAAAAAATCGGAAAATCAATAATATACAAATTAAAATTAGATGATTATGTAATTGAACTTATAACTTTTCTATTAACTGATGAAGCTAACAAATTTAAGAGATGGAAAGAGGAGTTTAAAGAACTGTATAAAGAAGACAGGATTATATTAATTTTTGGCTCTGCAATAAAGAATTATGATAAGGCAGAAGATATAGACCTTATGATAGTTATGGATAAAAAAGATATAAGTGAAATAAATAATATTCTTAAAGAAAAAGAAAAAATACTGCCCAAAAAGATTCATGCAATTAAACTAACACATAATGATCTTTTAGAAAATCTTAAAAATAAAGATAATGTAATAATTGACATAGTTAAGAAAGCCATTGTCCTTTATGGACATAACAATTATGTAAAAACATTAAAAAATGTCAGAAGCCTCTAAAAATCTCGATTGGTGTATTAAAAAAGCAAGTAAAGAGACTGAGGAATGTAAAAAATTAGGCAAAAGAATAAAGCACAGAGGTTTATTAAAAATAGATCCAAATATTGATGAAGCTAAAAAACATATCAAAAAGGCAGAACATAATTTTCAAGGCATAACCAAGTTTAAAGAAATTGGATTTTCAGACTGGTCAATAACAGCAGGTTTTTACTGTATTTATCATTGCTTTCTAGCTATTGCCTTAAAATTCGGATATGAATCAAGAAACCAGTCATGTACAATTTCTTTAATAGAATCTCTAAAAGAAGAGGGTAAAATAGATATTGATGTAAAATTTATTGACTTGTTGAAATATGAAGATATAGAAGAAAGGCATGAAAATACAGTTATTGAAGAACGAGAAAATTATACATATGGGGTAAATGTTTCTGTAAAGGATGAGAAAGAAATTAAAGACCTAATAAAAAATTGTAAGGAAATCATTGACATTACAAAAAGGATAGTATTTGAATAAATTTTGAAGGAAGTTTTGAGGACATATAGCAAATAATAAAAAGCGGTTATTAAATTATGATGACTGGAAAACATTAAAATTAAAGTTTGATTTAAACATAAACGCTTTAAAGAAAGAGATAAAAGAAAAATTAAAATAATATCAAAGAAAACTAATATGAAATACGTGATTATAGCAGGAGTAATAATACTAACTATCTTTCTAGTTATTTTATCACAGATTCCTAAAGGTATAGAGCCTTTAACAGAACTATATTTTACTCAACATCTAGAACTGCCTAAAACTGTTCAAGTAAATCAAACATATAACTTTTCATTTTCTGTTCATAATCTAGAATATAAAGCTATTATTTATCAATATGAGGTTATAGGGGAATATAACAATAAGACAGTACAGTTTGACATTAATTCTATAGGTCTTGATAATAATCAGACTAAGACTGTTGAAGAATCCTTTAAGATAAATGAAAATTTTGATAGAGCAAAAATAAGTGTAAATCTATTGAATAGAGAAGAAGTGATACATTTTTGGGTTGATGAGGAATAAAAAGATTCTTTAGAGCTTTATTCTTTAAATCAAGAAACTAAGATTAGAAACTTCTTTTAATTACTTATTTTTTGTTATTTGCTTTCTTTTTTCTCTTTTAGGAATATTAAGGTAATTTTCAGAACTAGCTACCTTTCTTTTTGTTTCAACTTCAAGTTTCTCTCGCGCTTCTCCTGCAATATTTCCACCTTTGATGGCAGCATTTTTATTTTCTACAAATCCTTTTGCATCATTTGTTCAGTCTCTGCCTTATACATCTGATAAAGTAACAACAAGTTTTGATGAATATCCTAGATTTCCTTATGAAAATTTATATGATGGTGGTGGGGATTGTGAAGATACTTCAATATTGACTTCAGCTTTACTAAGTGATATGGGTTATGGTGTTGTTCTGATTAAACTGCCAGAACATATTGCTGTAGGTGTACTATGTCAAGAGGATGTATTAGGTTATTATTACCTGTATGAAGGAAGAAAGTATTGTTATCTGGAAACAACAGGAGAGAATTGGGATGTTGGAATGTTGCCAGATGAATACAAAAATGTTGGGGTTGAGATAATCCCTGTTTACAGCAGACCTTATTTAAATGTAGATTTTACCTATGATATTAAAGATTACAACTATGCACTTACCTATGTTGATGTAGAGGTTAATGTAAATAATCTAGGCTCTGAGAAGGCTGAAAACGTGAAAATTTACACAGCTCTTCAAACCACAGATACCTCCAAAGTTTATAGTCCAATTGAAAGCGATTTAATAGATATATTGCCAGAAGCAGGATATAAATATACAGTACAGAATTTGGTTGCGCCAACAGGCAAAAACTTCAGGGTTTATGTAAGAGCCTATGGGGATAATGTTATTTCTGATGAAAAATACAGCGGATGGATAACTTGGAATTAATCTAGTTTATTTAGAAAGTCTTAAAAATATTTCTTTATTCTTAATGTGGGGGGGGTTAAAGATGCCATTAGAAGCTTTATTAACAAGAATTAAAGAACCAGTAGAGAATCTTAAGAAAAGAGTTACAGAAAATGCACATATTCCAAGATTTCCTGATAAAAGCAGGTTTGTATTTTCATCTTCTGTAGATTATCAAAATGGCTCTGATGTTCAAACCTTAACTCTTGGAATAAAAGCACCCTTTTTAACAGGAGATCATAGTCTGATTAATAAAGATGCACAATTAAGTCTAGTTGTTGAGTCTGAAAACAGATTGTCTTTTTATCATTTAGTTGATGATATTATTGTTAGAGATTCATATGACTTAAAATTGGAAGATACTACTATGCTTTCTGAATTTTTTCAAGGAAATGAATATGCTGTCGAACAATCTATGGGTAATGGTAATATTGTTGGAATTCCTATTAAAATAATCAATCTTGAAAAAGGTGTTCAACTTAGTATTTTGCAAGATGGTTTTACAAGAAAAGAGATTAGAAGCGAACAGGCAACTGAAACAACTACTTTAATCGGGGCAACAAACTTAGGTAATTTTTCTTTTTCTATTACTCAAGATTATAACATAGAAAAGGTATCAGAACACTTTAATATATCTCCTAAAGAAATAAAAAAATTTGCTGATCCTTATTTTAAAAGAAAGGGTCTTGAAATATGTTTAATAGATACAATTAGCGGGGATGCATTATTATATTCTCTTTTGCTAAATCCATATGTTGAATTACCTCAAGATGTTCTAAGGTCTGAATATTTACACAAATTATTTGGGAATTTTCAAAATATTAAAGAGTTGAGTGTTAAAGATTTAGCAATACTTTCAGGTTATAACTATACAAATCTACAAATAGCTTTCATAACAAATGAAGAACTTAAATTATTATACAGAAAAGAACGAGGAACTGGCGGTATGGTAGATATACACAAATTTGTTCAAGAGTGTGATACTCCTAGATATGCTAGTGGAAACAATAAAATAATACCTTGTATTATCAGGGGTCTTGAAAAAATAGGCTATAAACCTTTAGAGAATGGTGCTTTGAGTCATGCAAAATAAATTTAAGCAAGATTCTCAGGATTATTTTTTTAGAACAAATCAAGAAGGCAATCCTCTGTTTATAATTGCTGATTGTATAGATTTAAGAATTATTTTAGACACTAAAGTGCCTTTATTTGATGATATTCAATTAAAGTCATCATTTAATAAAGCAA
Source organism: archaeon (assembly GCA_043808705.1). Taxonomy (GTDB): domain Archaea; phylum Nanobdellota; class Nanobdellia; order SCGC-AAA011-G17; family GW2011-AR20; genus JAZDEO01. The sequence continues at coordinate 18,664 of JAZDEO010000042.1, forward strand.
ATTCTGAAATACTAGAGGTTATATTGGACAGACCTTTTTCACCAATAGTACAGATACCTAAAATAATAAAACCTGTTGAAAATATCATACCCTTACATTACAGAGAAGGGGTATTGCCTGTGTTTGCAAAGGTTGTTAGAACTGGAGAAAGAACGATTACTGGATTGTATATGAACAATACTGCTGGAATTCAAGGGGATATAACAAAAGATTATCCATATATTTATACAGAAAGAATGGATGATTCTTTTTGCATAGCTTATCTTACTGAATCTAATGTTCCAACATCCATTAGTCTCTTAGAATTATTATTCAAGCAGACATTTAAAGATATGAAAAAAAATTCTTTTTTTGAACAGTTGAAAAGAAACATACCTTTCAAGTTTTATGATCATAATACATTAATAGGTCATGAAGCTGAAACTACAGAAAGAAAGCATATTGACTCTGTTCTTGCAAAACTTATTGCTCAAAAGAAAACATTTGTTGTTCAGTATTCAGATGCATACTTTTTTAGTGTTACTAAAGAAACAACACATTTATTATTGCCTGTAGATTATAAAACAAGAGTTATTGAAATCCAAAAAGAGATAGAACTAAATTATAGGAACTTTAAAGATTGGAATCCTCAATTAAAAATTAGCAGAAATTAAATTTAAGGTTAAAAAATGAATCCGAAAAAAACAGAAGGTTGGGATAGCATAGTCTCATATAGAGAAGAACTTAATTTATTAGATATGTCTATACTTTTTAGGAGATATGGCTTTTGCATACCTCACAGAATAGAACTTCTAAAAAAAAGAAGGATTGTGTACAGATGGGATAGACATGATGAAACAAGAGAGGAATTCTTTTTTGGAGAGAAAAAACCAACAAGAAAGTATGAAGACAATCAATTTTGTTTCCTTGAATATTGTGAGATTGTTCACAATCAAAAACGTTTTCCTGAAACAAACGAATTAAAAGGATTAGATAAATCAATAATGGAAAAATATAAAGGATTTCTTGAAAAAATTATTAATGAATAATTCATATTATAAACTCTAATCTTTTTACATCTAAAAATATAAATTATCCACACTAAAAGGTTAACTTTAAATTCTTTGGTATTATAACTTTTAAGGGGGTTGTAGAATGAGAAACAGGTTAAATTTATTTATAATCTTGGGTTTATTTATTTTTATAAGTTCTGTAGATGCTGAACTTTATGACGATTTTTCTTCTGGAACATTAAATCCTAGTTTATGGGAAATCAGGCAGGATCCAGAGGGACAGCCATTAATGGATGAATTTGGCGTTTTATATGAAAATAACAGTTATGTTTTCCATACACAGCAAAATACTAGTGAAGACAAGAGAGTAGCTCTAGTTCCAACACATAATTTTACATCGGGTGATGTATTTGAATATGATGTTAATTATATATCTGGGGGAGGAAACAGGGGGCATATCTTTATATTAACAACAACAGAATACCCTCAAGGTGATTATATCAGGGCAGGTATTATAGGTCCTGGTGATTCTGGTGCTTTTAATGACTATGGATGGTATCATATAACTTTAACAGTTTATGATGACAATTTAGATATAAGAATACAGCATTCAAATGGCACAGTAATAAATGGCTCTCTTCCTTTATCAAATCCAGATGCACAGTACAAGTTTTATATAGAATCCTGGTCTAACGGAGCAGTTCATCTTGATTATGATAATTTTGAGATAACACAGACTGATGAAATAGAATGTGGAGATACCATCTATGAAAATACTATGTTAACTAACGACCTTATAGACTGTCTAGAACACGGCTTAATTATTGGTGCTGATGATATTACTTTAGATTGTAATAACCACTTAATTGATGGTGATAATTCAGGAATTCTTGAGTATGGAATTTATATTGATGGTAAAAATAGAAGTATTATTCAAAACTGTAATATACAAGAGTTTGGTTGTGGAATTTATCTATTTTACAGTTCCAATAACCTTGTAGATATT
>JAZDEO010000043.1:0-4716 GCA_043808705.1 archaeon
ATTTTTAGTCTTTTGTGCAAAAGAGTAGGATTAGAATTAAATCAAAACTCTATAGCGAAAGAACTTAAGGTTTCTTCAACAGCAGTTTCAAAGGCACTTAAAACCATAGAAAAGGAGAATATTATCATTATAAAGAAACAAGGAATTATGAACCTTATTTTAATAAGCTTAAACAGGGACAATAGAAGAATCATGCAATTAAAGAGAGTTGAAAATATAAGACAAATATATGAATCTGGCTTAGTTGATGAATTAGAAGAAAGACTTGCTGGAGCTACAATTGTATTATTTGGATCATATTCTAGAGGAGATGATAATTTCAAATCAGATATAGATATTGCAGTAATAGGCAGGAAAAATAAGGAAATAGATTTAAGCAGATTTGAAAAGATGCTTGAGAGAAAAATAATAATAAACTTTTACCCAACTTTAAAAGAGATTCATAAAGAATTAAAAGAAAATATTTGCAACGGAATAGTTCTAGTGGGAGGCTTAGAATTATGAAATCTTTAAGATATTTTGAAGATTTTTTAAAAGAAGGGATTGTTCATAAATATCAGCCTGATTTTTCAAGAGCCAGATTTCTTATAAGGGAATCAGAAAGGAAAAGAGAATCTATGAATGAATTTATTGAAAAAGTAGGACTATCTGATCTTAATGCTCATGATATAATAGAAAATTGTTATGATATTTTAATTGGCTTAATAAGGGCAAAACTATGCAAAGATGGATTTAAATCATCAGGAGAAGGAGCCCATGAAGCAGAAGTTGCTTACTTAAGAAATCTGCAATTTTCTGAAAATACAATTCAATTTATGGACCAAATAAGGTATTTCAGAAATGGAATAAAGTATTACGGGAAGATATTTGATAGAGAGTATGCTGAAAAAGTTTTAAATTTTTTAAGCAAAATTTATCCTAGGCTTATTAAAATTGCTAAAGGAGATTAAACATGAAGATGAACACCAAGAAACGCATTCTAATGTTGAATTACGAGTTTCCTCCGCTGGGGGGTGGGGGTGGAAGATGATTCTTTCGAACAATAAGAACAAAAACCTTTAAATACCAGTTTTTATTGTTTTAGATAAGGTAGTATATAAGGACTTATTGAAAATGGTAAAAACAAAGAATTTTGGCTTATCTCACAATCAGGAAAGGCTACAAAGTATATTGGAGTATAAAAGATATAAAATAATAAAAAGAAAGGATTTAATTGATTTAATCTCAAAATATAAGATATCGGAAAATCCAGTGTACCTGATTAAATCCATGCTACAGAGAGGAAGATTGGTATCTTTTAAGAGAGAAAATTATATTATTATACCTATAAACTCAGTTAATAAAGCTGTGGCATTAAGCGAATTTGAGCTTAATGAATATATTCTAGGAACAGAAGGATATTATATTGGCTTGTACAATGCTTTTAATCTGCATGGTTTTACAGAACAAATTCCAAATAAGCTTTTTGTTTTCAATACAAAATATTCTGCTGATAAGCAGATAATTCATTATAATTTTAAATTTTTTAAGGTAAAGAAGGATAAGATGTTTGGAATTATTAAGAATAAATATCCTTACTCTGACAAAGAAAGAACAATAATTGACGCTCTCGAATATCCAGAATATCTCGGAGGTTTAAGTGAGGTTATAGATAGAATCAAAGAGGTAAAATTTGATAAGGGCAAATTAATTAATTATGCAATTAGATATAATAGTATTAAGATAATGAAACTTGTGGGTATGCTGACTGACAGTAATAAACTATTCAGTTTGTTAAATAAAGATAAAGCATTATCTTATTACACTACAGTCAGAAAGACAATGACTAAACTTTTGGATAAAAAATGGAAACTGAGATTGATTTAAAAGAAGAAATTATAAAACTAAGTAATAAAACAAAGTTTTCTCCTCAGGGATTGGAGAAAGATTATCATTTAACAAGAATACTTCATAAAATCAGTGAAAAAAGAATAAAAGATTTGGTCTTTAAAGGAGGAACTTGTTTAAATAAATGTTATCTGGGTTTTTACAGATTAAGTGAAGATTTGGATTTTGTTTACAATCAAGATGTGGATAATCAATCTAAAGGGAAAATCAAGAAGATACTAAATGAATTAAGACATAAACTATTTGAAATTTTAGATGAACTTGAATTCAAGACAAGCAAGGAATTGGGAAAAGGCTGGAAAATGCTAACTTCTAAGGAAGAGCCCAAAATAGTCGGACTTGAAGTTATCACAAATTACAATTCTTTAATTAACGATTCGCTTCAAACAATTAAACTTGAGATTTCATTCAGAAGAAAATTAATGAATTCTACAAAAATTAAAGTCATCCACCATGAATTTATTGATGCTTTAGGTGAGCCTATCCTTAAAAAAAATGTAGAAATTGAAGTTATTGATTTATCTGAAAACCTTGCAGAGAAGTTTAGAGCATTGGTAACCAGAAAGAATATTGCAATAAGAGATATATATGATATTCATTTTATTCTAAAAAATAACATTTTAAAGATAGATAAAGATATAATGAAACTTATATTAGCAAAGATCAAAGAAAGCAAAAAAGAAGACTTTGCAAAGGAAGATTTAATTAAATTTATTGATGGTTTAAATTCCAAACTCTCTGATTTAAATGAAAAAGAAATATATTCGGTATTGAAATCTGGTGAGAAAGTCAATGTGAAGGATATGGTTCAGGTGATAACTCTAGCTTTCCAACGTCTCGGAGGTTTTGTGAGATGAATCCTAAAAAACGCATTCTGATGCTGAATTATGAGTTTCCTCCGCTGGGGGGTGGAAAAAAATTTAACTAAAAAACAGTTAAAAAAAGTTTATAAATATGAAAATATTATAAAATATATGGTTGTTAAAAGAGGTTTTAGAGGCGTATTTCTTTTAGAAGGTAGATTTATAAAGATAAGTAAATGGGGACTTACATAAGGTATTGAAAATCAAATGGTCCAACAATTTGAATTAAACTCTCAGGATGATTTAAGAGAATTCTTTGAATCTAAGAAAAATGAAGTTATCTCACTTTGTAAAGAGGTTGCTGAAAATGAATTTGATTTATTTGAATTTAATCTCTTCTTAGCTTCATTTGGAAAAGATAAACTAGATGAATCTACAAGAAAAGTCAGGGAATTAAGGAAGAATATTGACAAAGGAAAAGTCAATCTATCAAAATACGAAGATATGCTGGATAATTATTAATGCCTTTTACTTTTCTTAAAAGGGCGATTTTTATATAAATTCCTTAACATCCGATTAACATCTTGCCTTGAACCTGGTTGAATAATTGGGGGGAAATCCAAGGAAATCCTTAAATAATTACAAGGATTTTGAAAATCTTTTATATTATTTGTAGAGATACAATCTATTCCTGCAGCATAATATACAGAAATTATTTTTAAATCGCTTTCTCCCGAAGACCATTTATTATTCTTACTTTCAACATTCAATCTGTTAAAAGTTTCTTTAACTTTTAATGGATCAACATCCTTTTTTCTAATGGGTCTTATATTATTTCTCCTTAAAAATTCAATTACCTCTTTAGGATTTACATCTTTGTCAGGATGTTTTTTAGATAGCAAATTCATTAATTCACTAAAAACAATATAATTTACATGAAGAAGATTCTCTCTTCTTGCAATATTTGGCTTATAATTCCAGGTTAATTTTTCATTTTCAATCCACGAAAAACAATTATCTGTATCCAACCCAATTTTCTTTAGGACTCTGTTTCTCTCCACAAATCTTCCTATACTGACAAATTTCTTCTTCATTTTTAATCTTATTATCTAAAGGTATATAATTTATAAAATTATTTATTTCTTCAGTTGAAAAAAGAAGTAGTTATCTCAGTAAAGTCTTGCATTGTTCGTGGTTAACCGCATGTTAATAGAAGTAAATATAACTCAATATAAATCAAGATAACTTAAAATGCCCAAAGAAAAGATGAAACTACGCGAATAACAATATAAAATAAGTGATGCTTGTGAGATTATATGATAGGAACGCCAAAAAAACCAGTGATGAAATTAACTTCATATTTACGATTAGATAATATTTTTAAGTATCTTTATCTTGTACAATCTAATGAAAATCATTCCTAAAAAACGCATTCTAATGTTGAATTATGAGTTTCCTCCGCTGGGGGGTGGGGGCTAGTAAACGATAAAACTCAATTTTCTTCATAAACAATATTTTTTACAGAATCAAGAAATTCAACACATAATTTTTCTATTTTATCAAGTTGTTCTTTATCTTTAACTTCAAGATTCACCCCATAAGTATAATCTTCTCTAAGCTCAATAATACTCTCTTCATGATAATTTTCTTCTTCATTATATTTCATAAAATCAATGATATCTGGATTAATTGATATTTTGCCTTGCTCTTGTAAAGTTTCTATTAAAGCAATAGTACAAGTTTGGTTTTTAGACTCATATCCATGTTTTACTGCAATTGCTAGAAAACAATGATATAACACATAGAAACCAGCAGTTATAGACCAGTCTGAGAATCTATTTTTTCTAAGAAGCCTGAAAACTTCTAAATTATGTCTTGCTTTCTGCAAATGTTCAAAGGCAAGTTTTTTATTTGGTTCAATCTTAAATAAGCCCCTATGGCGGACCTTCTTTTTTTGCTTTTTGCACTCTTCTATTTCTCTTTTTGCCTTGTTTAAGCACCAATCAAGATGCTTAGAAGCTTGTGA
>JAZDEO010000044.1:0-2232 GCA_043808705.1 archaeon
TTACCATAGATAACTATAGACTGCTATAGTATTTAAAGTTTTCTGTGAATTAAAAACTAAATATATTCTCCAAAATATATATTGCAGTATATACTTCTTTAAAAAATAAATTTTTTATAATAATCTATGAATTTAAAAACTATCACAGCTATAATTGCTTTAATTTTGTTTATCTTGGCTGCTGTAATAATATCAAACATGACAGGAAATATAATAAGCTCTGAAACGAGGATAAAACTTGAAACAAACTATGGGGACATAGTTATTCAGCTCTACAAAGATACACCAATAACTTCAGGGAATTTTGAAAAATTGGTCTCACAAGGATTTTATGATAATACAATCTTCCATAGAGTTATAAATGGCTTCATGATTCAGGGGGAGACCCCACAGGAACAGGAGGAGGAGGCCCAGGGTATAATATTAAAGATGAATTCACACATAAAGGGGGAAATAAAAATAACAGAGCCACAATTTCAATGGCAAATTCAGGACCAAACACAGGAGGCTCTCAATTTTTCATAAATCTTGTTGACAATAACTATCTTGATTCAAAACACCCTGCATTCGGGGAAGTTGTAAATGGCATGGATGTTGTGGATAAAATAGCAGCTGTACAAACAGGTGCTGGTGATAAGCCAGTAAAAGATGTTGTAATAATAAAGGCAACTGTTTTGAAATAAGAATTATAGTTATCTATGTAAAATCATATTAATTAGATATAACAGTCAGATTATTCTATTAAATCATCATAGTAAAATCATATCTTGTGATTATAACCCAACTTGTTCAACTTACTTATAACATAAAAGTTAACTGTTACAGATAATTACATCTCTCAAGATTATTAAAAATTAAATTCTTATAATATCCCAATTAGTTTGAGGAACTGGCTTGGGAGCAATAACAGAAGTTAAAAATCCTTCAATAGAATTATTTTCAAAACTGAAATCTAATTTAAGAACAGGTAATCTTCCAGATCTAAATGCTTGAACATTGAATCTTCCTTGAATTGTTTTATATAAACCAACTTCTTTTCTGAATTTTTGATATAATTCAGTCATTTTAACTCTTCCCTCTAAAAAAGTTTCTCTAAGTCTTTGTAATTCAAACCCTTCTAACAATCCTTCTCTTAGCATATGTTCAACAAGAGCATAGCCTGCTTGAGAAGCACAAATATGCATTCCTCTTGGAGTAAGATAATGAAGAATATCTCCTCTTACAACAGGAGGTTCTTTAACATTAAAACTAAATGTAGCTCCTTTTTTATCATAATCATCTTTAGCCAAAAGCATGTATCCTGGCAAGTAGATTTCATCTGCTAAAAATTCAAATGTAGTCTTTTGTGTTAGGTCTCTCATGTTTATTTTTTCAGAATAAGCTTCTGAGGGGCTAACACCTCAAATAGATAATTATATTTGTATCTTAGAATCCGATACTTTACTAGAATGAACATCCATCTTCCCCTCTCTAAGACAATCCCAGCAAGTATGAACACTTCCATCACTTTCCTTCACTATCCCGGTTCCCTGGCATTTAAGACACTCGTTTCCCATATAAATCTCAATAAAGTCAACTATTTAAGATTATTTAGTCTATGGAATATATTAAAAATCCAATAAATTTGTAATATAAAGATCATTAGTTCAAACATAGACTCAGAAAAAAGGGAGAAGAAGCTAATAAGCAGAGATAATCTTTGCAGACTATTGATTGAATATATACTAAAATTTACGAAAACATTTATAAAAGAGCCTTATCTAAATTAATAATGGAAAAAGATATAGGAAAGATAAAGAAAAACGACACCTCAGAAATATTAATAAGAATTGATGATTTCGGGGGAAGAAAGGGTTTAACAATAAGAGAGTTTGTGACAAGTGACAGATACACTGGTTTTACTAAAGCAGGCGTTAGAATTCTCTCCTCAGATTTTGAGAAGTTCAAAGAGATGATTAATTCAATTTCAGAAGGAGATATGAAACAGGAAGATGCAGAATCAGCTCCAAAAGAAACAAAAGCAAGTAAAAAGAAATCTCCTGCTCAAGAAGAATTGCCAGATTACTAAATATTTATTATCCACAACATTTAAAACTATTTTTTAATTAGATACAATTATGAAGAAATTAAGTAAAGAGAGGTGGATAACTTTAATAATAGTTCTTTGCGTGATAGTTCTTGCATTTATCCTCCTAAGAAAAGACTATCCTGAAACTGATGAAGGAACTACAA
>JAZDEO010000045.1:0-5198 GCA_043808705.1 archaeon
AATATTTGGCATGTTGATGAGAAGTTTATCAGAGTCAAAGGAAGTATAGATGACTTTGATTATCTCTGGGTTGTCATCGATGATAAAAATTCAATTATTTCAGAATATGTCTCTGAAAAGAGAGATATAGCTTCTGCAAAGAAAGCTCTTCGGAAGGCAAAACAAAATGCAGAAAGACCGCCAGATATAATTGTTACAGATGGTTTGCAGGCTTACAAAAAAGCCTGCAAGTCTATATTCGGGAGAAAAACCAAACATGCTGTAAGGCATTTTGAAACCAAAGGCATTATGAATAAAGGTAGATTATACTACCTTAGCAATAACAGGATTGAAAGTCTTAACAGCAAGATAAACCTATGGTACAAAAAGTTCAGGGGTTTCAAAAGTCTGGAAAGTGCCAGACTTTGGTGTGGAATGTTTTCCTTTTTCTATAATCATATGAGACCAAGAACAATAAAACATAGAGTTATAAGCATACATCAAATAATTCAGTAAATTTCTTTCAGAAATTTGAAATTAATGTTCATCCAACATTAATTAACTTAACAGAGTCATCTATAGAAACATTTTTATATAAAACATTCCTTATTTTAAAAAATGCCAGAATATCAAGATGATTTTGAAAGGGTGAGAATCCTAGAATCTAAATACAATACTATGCGTGAAAGACTTCTTTTAATAAATCAAAATATGATTGACGAATATAAAAAAGTAAGCGAAGAGCTAAAAGAAGTAAATCAAGATATGAAAGACTTAAAAAAAGAATTATTCGAAGTGAGAGAAGCCTTAAACAAAATAGTTTATGAATTACAATTTTTTGCTAGAAAAGATAATCTGAAAGTTTTAGAAAAGTATATTAACATGTGGAACCCCTTACATTTTGTAACTGAAGAAGAAGTCTTAAAGCTAATAAAAGAGGAAAAAAGAGGTAAAGGTGGAAGAAGAAAATAAAACTTATCAAGAGATACAGGATGCAGTAAATCAATCTGGTCTTTCTTCAGGATCTCCTAGAGATAATCCTTTAGAGCAATTAGAACAGTTTGCAGATCCTTCTATGCCTATGGCTCCCCCAGCACCCCAAGCTCAAATACCTGAAGTTCCAGTTCCTCAACAAGATTCACAATATTCTTATTATCCTCAACAACAACCAGTAAGGCAAACACAACTATCAACAGAACAAATTCAAGAAGTAGCAGAATCCATAATAGAAGAAAAATTTGATGAATTCACATCAAGAATTGGGAATATCCCCTTATGGAGAGAAAAAGTAAATACAGATATTATCTCAATAAAACAAGAATTAATAAGAACCCAAGAAAGGTTCAATCAGTTACAGAACATATTTGTTGGAAAAATAAATGAATATAATCAAAGTATTTCTAATGTAAGCTCAGAGATGAAAGCGTTAGAACAAGTTATGCAGAAAATAATAGAACCATTAAGCACTAATGTAAAAGAACTTTCAAAGATAACGGAAAAATTAAAATCAAAATCTTAAGCAGCTTTTAATCCCCTTGATATGAAATTAGCAGCTAAAGCTGAAGCTACCAACAAGAATAAAGCACCTAAAACCCTTGGGTGAACTATAGTATTTAAACCCTCGCTCTGTCTTGTTGGACTAGATGTTGAAGTTTGTGCAGAACTTGTTGAACTAGTAGTTGTGTCAGTATTATCTCCTAAGTTTCCATACGGTGACTGAACATCACCAAAAACATCAATCAGAGCTATTATCAATAAAATAATCGCAATAATAATAACAGTCCAATAAACCCTAGGATCTCCAACGCTTTTACCAATAACCTCCTCCTTAACACCCATGAACATAAACAAAGCTATTAAAAATAAAGCAACTATAACCATGACAACAAACCAGGGCGTTACAATGTTAACAAATCTTAATGCCCTACTGGAAAAGATAAATAACATAGCAATACAAAAAGAAACTAATAATTTTACAGAAGTGCTTTTAGCTAAATTAAATTTATCCATAACTGCATAAGTAACTAACCATATAAATAAGAAAGAAAAAACTGGTAAAATATACTGTAATAATCTAATATCCATAACCGTTGCCATTTTATATTTTCATTTTATTTTCTTCTACTACCAAATAATAAATCACTCAAGGTTTCAGTTCTATCTTTAAGGCTCTTTCTCTCACCGCTTCCAGGACTTATAATTGCAAATATTACTATAAGCAAGATTGCTCCAAACACAACAGTAGTCCAATTATCCTCAACCCAATATGGAACCTCAAACCCTAATGTTGGTCCTAAAGCCCAATAAACAGCTACTACTGAAACAATTGCCCCCACAATCAAGAGTAAAGGACCCAGACCCTGACCTACAGGAACACCTAAAACTCCAAATAGTATTAATACCATCAATATAATTATCAAAAAGAATGAAATCTTTGGCAAAAATAAGTTCATCCTATCAATAATCTCTGCCTGACTAACAAATAATAATCCAAATAATATAGCAACAATCGCATTAATGTTTCTTTTCTCTTCACCAAATATTTTTGTTTTATCAAGAACAGCAAAAACTATAGCAAATACTAATAAAAAAGGCAATATAAACTCATAAAACCCACTCTGTTGTAAACTATAAAATAAACTTGAGATATCAGTTGCCATTTTAACCCTCCTTTTTTTTAGGACCTTTTGTAATAAAAACAATAGCCCCAATGATAACCAATAGTACAATTATAGACGCAAATATTGTACCGCTCCAATTCTTAATGATCCAATCTAATATCACTATTAATAAGCTATATTCTTTTCCTTCATTTGTTACGTAAATTGCATTTAAAAAGATTGCTAATACTCCAATAAACAAAACAACCATAAAGAATTTGTACCATCCACTATGTTTTCCTGCAAAATCCATCTCTCCTGTCTTCCAGAATACCCCTATCAATATTAAAAAACTTACCAAGATTACAAGTAAAAGTATAATATTAGGTAAGCTTTCGTTAATAGCTCTTACAACATTAGCCGTAGCCACAACTAATAATCCTATAACAAAAGCAACCATAGAATTCAGATTCTTGTTTCCTACTTCCCCTTGATCCTTAACCTTAACTGTTCCCAATAATCTAGTTTTCTCTAATATAGCATAAACAATTGTAAAAACGAGCAAAAAAGGTAAGACTACATCAAATAATCCAAAATCCTTAAAAAATTCTATTGCATTTGCTAATGGTGAAACCATTATTGTTCTTTATCCTCTTCTTCCTCAGGCGCTCCTGTTGGGATAGCAGCCTTGCTTATGATCATTACGTCACCAAAAGCCTTTACAAGTTGATGTGGAACAATTACTCCCTTAGCTCCTCCTAATACTTTTGTCAAATAAGAAGACTTTGTAGCTTTAATCCTCCATCCAAACACCTTATTAGAACTCAATATTGCCTCTTCTACATCTCCAAAATAGTATCCATCATCTGTAAAAACCCTCATTTCATAAGTTTCGCTTATCTTTCTTGTTTTTAACATTTTTTTCTTCCTCCTAATTATTAAGGAAAGTAAATAATCTTAAATATTTAAAGATTTCCTTTTTATATATGCTAATCTACAAAAATGTAACTCTTATAGGAACATCTCATATTTCAATAGAGAGTATAAAGGAAATCAAGTCCTTTATAACAGAAAATAAGCCTGATATAATAGCTCTAGAGTTAGATGAAAAAAGATATTACTCTTTATTACATAAAGTAAAGCCAAAGCTAAAAGACATATTTCAAATGGGTATTGGTCCATTTTTAATAACAATTATTGGGGCATATGCAGAAAAAAAACTTGGTGAAATAGTTCATGTTTCTCCTGGTTCAGAGATGAAATCAGCAATAAGATTAGCAAAAAAGTATAAATTAAAAATAGAGCTAATAGACCAAGACATTAATATAACACTAAAAAGACTATTAAAAGAACTTACATTCAAAGAAAAGCTAAGATTTCTTTATGACATTGTAACAGGTATTTTTAAAAGGCCTAAAATAAACTTTGATTTAAGAACAGTTCCGTCAAAAGAGATCATTAAAGAACTTATTTCAAAAGTGAAAAAAGACTATCCATCTGTATACAAAACATTAATTTATGAAAGAAATATAGTAATGGCAAAGAATTTAAATAAAATAATACACCTTAATCCAGATAAAAAGATATTAGCAATAATAGGTGCAGGTCATGAAGAAGATATTTTTGAACTTATCAAAGGAAGTAAAAACATTACTTTTAGCAGTTATAGTTCTAACCTTAATATTCGCATTCAATGATAACAAGCCATCATTTATTTTATCAAATTGGCTTTCAAATCTCTTCTTAGTTCTTTTTCTAGTTATAATCACATTATTGTTTCATATTGCAGGAGTAAAACTAGCAGCTAATTACTTTGACCAAGAAGCAAGATTTAAATTTTGGCACATAAAACAATTCTATTTTACAGAAAAAAGGCATCTTCCATTACCTTTTCCCATAGGAATAATAATTGCATTATTCTTTACATTAATCTCAAATGGTACTTCCTTTTTTACAGCAATCACAACATTTGAAATATCCAATAAAAAAAGAATCGGCAGATCCTTTCCAAATATATCTGAAAAGGAAATAGCATTTATTTGTTTCTGGGGCATATTCGCTAATTTGGTTTTATTAATGTTCTTTAAATTTATAAATATCCCACAAGGTGTTTTAATAAATTCCTGGTTTATTATATGGAATCTGCTTCCAATAACAGATCTTATGGGTTCTCAAATGTTCTTTAGTTATAGAATACTTTATCTATTTTTTCTATTCTTTATCATAATCTTTTTATTATTAATCTCTTTCATAAGCCTCCCATTTACCTTAGTAATCTCAATTTTAATTTCAATAGTCTTAATTATAATTTACTTTTATTTTAGAGAATACCCAAAACCTAAATAAAGTTTTAATAAATAAAATTGTTATTATTAGGTTCTTATCAAGCAAACAAACTAAAAATCCCCTTCTGTATAAGCCATACAACAACAATCCAAGTTATTACTCCATAAAACCCCATAAAAGCAAACACAATAACAATAACACAAAATATATCAATAAAGCTTACAAGATTTCCTAGAAACATCAAACTCTTTATTAATAAAAGAAAAGCCATTATCAAAGCAAATTGTTTCAATAAATTAAACTTTAATAAAACTAGACAAAATCCAGTTACTA
>JAZDEO010000046.1:0-5426 GCA_043808705.1 archaeon
AATATTAAAGGAAACAAAAGACGTTATGTCAACAGGAGCAGTAGGAATGGCAATAGGTAGAAACATATGGCAGCATAAAGAGCCTCTAAAGATTACAAAAGCACTAAAAAAAATAATCTTCGATAATAGTTCTGTAAAAGAAGCTTTAAAAGAATTAAAATGAGAACTGAAAATTTTATACAATATTGGTCGTATGCATTACCTTTTATAATAGCCTGGATTATTTTATTATTTGGTTTGATTATAGGAATAATATTGTTAACAAAATCAAAAGATAGTAAGAAAAAATTAATTTGGGGATTGATATTAACAGTAGTTTGTGGTATACTTTTTATACTTGTATCTATCTTCCTTTGGTTATTTTCAAAATTTAATTTTAGTGTAATATTAGGGATATAAAAATGATAATAATAAACTTTAAGACATATAAGGAAAGCACAGGAAAAAATGCTTTAAAATTAGCAAAGCTTCTAAAGAATAAAAATGTTGTAATAGCTGCACAGGCAGCAGACCTTTTTCTAGTCTCTAAATACACAAGAGTTATAGCTCAATCAGTTGATAACACAACATATGGAAAATTTACTGGCTCTATTACTCCAGAATCTATAAAATCAATAGGGGCTATCGGCACCTTGTTAAATCATTCTGAAAAAAAATTAAAATTAAATGAACTTAGAGAACTAATCAATAAATGTAAGAAAATCAATTTATTAACAATAGTCTGTTCTAAAAGCTTAGATGAAACAAAGAAAATAATAAAGTTTAAGCCAGATTATATTGCTTTTGAAATTCCAGAGCTAATATCTACTGGAAAGGCAATTTCTGTATATGAACCAGAATCTGTTAAGAAGTTTGTTAATCTTTTAAAGAATACATCCATTAAACCCTTATGTGGTGCAGGTATTGCTTCATGTAATGATATAAAAGCAGCATATTTATTGGGAACTAAAGGAGTCTTAGTTTCATCAGCATTTATTTTCAATCCAAAAAAATTCCTAAAATGTCTATAAAATGCATGAAATAACAATATGCAAACAATTACTGAATCAGTTAGATAAATATAAAAATATAAAGTCCATAACATTAGAAGTTGGAACTTTAGCTCCTTTAACAAAACAAGAGCTTAAAGAAACAATGGAAACCCTTGTAAACTATAAAGTGAATGTCATTGAAAAGGAAGCTAGAGTTAAATGTTTATGTAAGTATAAAGGAAGCCCCCATATAATACAAAGAGGTCATGATTTTGTTTTATTTGATTGCCCTACCTGTGGTAAAAATCCAACAATAATTGATGGAAATAAAATAATAATAAAGAACATAGAAATATCATAAAATACTAAAATGTGTTTGTCAATACCTGGAAAAGTAGTAAAAATAAATAAAGATACAGCCATTATAGATTACAATGGAGAAAAAAGAACAGCAAATACATCCTTAATTGAATGTAAAAAAGGTGATTATGTAATAGTTCAACAAAAATTTGCAGTACAAAAAGTTGATAAAAAAGATGCATTAGAGGCATTAAAATTATTTAAGCTAGATAAAAATGAAAAACAAAAAGTATGATAAAAAGATATACATTATAATAGCTTTATTAGTTGCTGTTGTAATTCTTGTTTTTTTAAATAAAACAACAGGTAAAATAAAAGAACCAATAGGTCTGCCTATTAACATAGGAACACCTGATGAAATAGAAGAACCTTTTGATCTGCCTCCAGATATAGGAATGCCACCAGATACTAATGCATTAAAAGAGGGTTACATACTATATGAAGACTGTAAAAATAAGAATGGAATCTTAACACAAATTCAGGATCAAAATCAAAATTGTCCTTCTAATAAAGTAAATCTAGGAAGAATCTATGATGTAGACTGCTTATGTATATGTTGTTCAAATTTTTAATATAACAAATATTTAAAACCTTTAAATTTTTTATACAACATAAGTAACAAATAATAAAAGCCCTGAAAATATTAAAGTAATAAAATAAATCTTTTTGTTCCACAAATATACCTTAAAACCATCAAAACTAGGAATAGGCAACATATTGAATATTCCAAGCAAAGCATTTATTCTAAAACCATACACAAAAAAAGTTCCTTTAAATCCTAAATACAAAAATAAGAAAATTAAAGCTAAGATTATGTTCATTAAAGGCCCCACAAAAGATATCTTTCCCTCTTTTTCTCTAGTTAATAAACCTCTAATGTAAACCCCACCAGGGGCAGCCAAAATAAATCCTAAGAAAGACATTAATACTGCAAACATCAACATAGAATAACTAGCTCTAAATTCTGCCCATAATCCATATTTTTGAGCTAAATATTTATGCATTAATTCATGCAATAAAAAGCTTATACCGACTGTTAAAAGCGAAAATACAAAACTTAATAATAATTTATTAATATCTAAAAGACCTTCACTGTAAAGTATACCAAAGGCTACTGAAATAAGCAACCATGCTAATACTAAATCCCTTATTTCTATTTTTGAAAATCTCATGTTCATTAAAAACAATTAAAAAATATTTAAATCTTATCTTTTTCCCTTACTTCAATAAAAGTTATTTCATTTCTAGATCCTAACCTCATAGGCGGTCCCCATGTTCCTGTTCCTTGAGATACATAAAGGTACATCTCATTATATTTATGAAGGCCTTTAATATACTTATATGCTAACCTCACAAAACCATTAAAAGGAATTATCTGTCCATTATGAGTATGTCCAGAAAGTTGTAAATCTATACTATTTTCACTAGAATATTTTAAACCACCAGGACTATGATACAATAATATTGATGATTTTGTTTTGTTTATATTTAATTTAGGTAATATCTCTCCTAAATAATTTCTATTTTCTGAATAATCTACGCCAATAATTTGTATATCTCTAAAATTAACAACTTCATTTCTCAAAAAATTAACCTTAGTATCTTTTAAAAGATTTGAAACATTATCTACTCCTTCATAAGTTTCATGGTTACCTGTAACAAAATATACGGGAGCTTGTATCTCATCAATATGACTGATTAAATCCTTATTTAATTTTGGACCCCCATCAAATAAATCTCCAGTTATAACAACAATATCCGGTTCCAAGCTATTAGTTTTTTTAACAATTCTCTTTAAAAAATCTGAATTTCTTATATTTCCTAAATGAACATCTGAAATCTGCACAATCTTTAAATTATTAACATCATCAATTTCTATCTGAACTTTTTTAACATTAATAAAAGAGGCATTAATAATAGAATATACAGTTAATATCAAAACAAATACAATAATTATTACTCCTGCTGTATGTTTATCTATTCTAATAATAAATTTTAAGATTTCATAAATTAGTAAAGAACAGAAAAGCAAAAATAAAATTCCCATCCAGGTAGATCCAATAATAGCAAATACATCAACAAAAAAACCCTTTAAACTCCTTTCCAAGAACATAGCTATAGGAAATGAAAACGTCAAAAAAAGTATAATAAAATAAAATAAGAAATTTCTTTTTATATTTAACAAATTACTTAATCTAAAAGAAACATAAAAATTTAATCCTAGATATACGAAAAGAAAAATAGAAATAAAAATCAAAAATTGTATTGTTCTGCTCATTTTATGTTTCTCATTCTATATCTTTATTCTATTAAAAGAGTAAGTTCCAATCATTATCATAATTATTGAAAACAACACCAATATAAAAAAACTTATAAATATATCTACTAAGTTTATATATCATTAATAATTTACATTTAAATATGAATCCAGAACAATATTTCCTAAAATATGCATTGCCTTGTTCCTATGTTCTTGTAGATCAAAAAAGACTGTCTAAAGAGGAACAAGAAGAATTAAGATATAGATTACTAAATAATAAAGAAATCACTAAAGAAGAGCTAGAAAGAACATTTACAGCAGCATTTAGAAGAATTAAGGAATTAGCTAAGAAAATGAATAAAGACTATTGGGATATTAATGTAATAAAAAAATACTGGCTAGAAGAACACAATAGATATATTGATAAAAATGATGGGATGTATTCCAAATTTAGTGAAAATTTTAGAGAGATATGTAAAGTATATAAAGCAGAGGTAATAGAAATAAATAAGAATATTTTAACAGTATCCTATAATAATAAGACAAGAAAGGTTTTTTCTGATTTAATACCTAATGTAAAATTAAAAGATATGGTTACGATCCATCAGGGCTATGCAATAGAAATTCTTTCTTAGTATTCTTAGTGTATTTTACAAAATAAATAATTCCTATTACTAATAAAACCAATCCTGTAAATTGATAAATGCTTATTGTTTTATGTAAAAAGATTAAATCAAGCAATGTTGTTACAATCCCTCCAACAAGTAATATTGCTGTAGCCAGACTAGCTTTAGTAAACTTAAGTGCTTTATACCATGTGAAAACATATACAAACAAAAACAAACTGGTTATTGATATCCATCCAATATTGCTATAATTAACTGTATTAATCAAGCTTAATTGATCTGTAAAGATTAAAAATATCAATATAAAGATAGAACCAAAGAACATCCTACCAAAAGCAACGATATCAGAATTCAATCTTTTTAAGATTTTTTTGGCAATTATAATCTCAAAACTCCAGAATAATGTTGCTATAAATATAAGGAGATTTCCGTAGCTTAATGAAAAATTATTTATGCTCAATAATAAAAAATTTCCAATCAACAATATTAAAGCAGGTATTACCACCTTTTTAGTTAATTTCTCTCTCAAAAACATTACAGCCAGTATAGAAACAAAAACAAACATTGTTTTATGAATAAATGAGCTTTCTCCGGCAGTAGTTAACTGCAATCCTTTAAAGAATAATAAGAAAGGAATGCTGCCTCCTATTAAGCCTATCAAAATTAAAATCTTCCAGTCCTTAAAATTCAACTTTTTCAATTCTTTAAAGTTCTTAAACAAAACTATTAAAGATATTAAAAAAACAGCCACAATAATGTTCTTTAAAAAAGTAAACAAATAAGGATTTATTCCTTTAACGCCAAATGCATTTATAAATATAGAAATACCACTTACTAAAGCAGTTATTAAAGCAAACATCACTCCCTTTTTCATTTTATATTATAGAAAAATCTAAATATATAAACATTACCTTTTTTAATATGAAAACAATCTATGTATTTGGAAACGAACTTCTAAGCTACGACAATCTAGCAAAAGAGATTTCTAAGGAAATAAAAATAAAGGATGTAAACTTTAAGCTCATAAATTCATTAAATGATATTTTTGGTATAAAAGAAAAAAATCTTAATATTCTAGATGTGGTTAAAGGTATTAAGAAGACTATTTTAATCCAAGATATTAACAAAATAAAAAAATCGAATCTTTATAGCTTACATGATTTTGATGTTGCCTTTTATTTAACAATAATGAAAGAACTAAACAAGATA
>JAZDEO010000047.1:0-8679 GCA_043808705.1 archaeon
TTAAAAAAGAGAACGGGGGTGTTGCTAGCGCCACAAATTTTGCAATTAAGAGAACAAAAACCGATTTAATTGCACCTTTGGATGCTGATTCTTTTGTTACAAAGGAGGCTTTAAAAAATATGATTGGATATTTTAAAGATCTTAAGGTATTTGTTGTTGTTCCTGCTCTTGTTGTTTATGAACCAAAAGGATTCATACAAAATTTACAACGCGTTGAATACACTTTAAGTGTATATTTAAGGAAAGTTTTTGGTCTTATCAATAGCCTTACTATTACTCCAGGGCCATTTTCTATCTTTAGAAGAAGCTTTTTTGAGAAGCATGGATATTATGATGAGAATAATATATCACAGGATATGGACATAGCCTTACGAATACAAAAACAAGGTTATAAAATAGAAAACTCTGTGAATGCTGTTGTGTATACTGTTGTTCCTAAAACATTTAAGAGTTTGTTATATCAGAGGATGAGATGGTATTTTGGTTTTATAACAAATATGTCAAGAAATAAAGAGTTATTCCGACCAAAGTTTGGATATCTCGGTTTGTTGGTATTGCCCTCTGCTTTTTTAGCTGCATTCTTTTCAATAGTTTTTTTTTTCATATTTTATTTACAAGGCGGTCATTGTTTCTGGCATAAAACAGATTCAACAATTAAGTGTTTTAGGCACTGATTTCTTTAGCAACAGGTTCAAAGATATAACTTTGCAAAATATATTAGAAAATACGTATAGTTCATTAACAAACCCTTTAATAATATTAGTTATTATATCAATAATATTAACAATCATCACATTATACATAGCTAAGAAGGCCTCTAAAGATAAAAAGAGTATTATACTGCCTTTGATTCTTTTCATATTTACATACTGGTTCTTTTACGCTGTGTGGTGGATTTCCGTTTTAATATATAGATTTTTACTTGGCAAAAAATTAGTGTGGGGGAAGAAAAAATATTAATTATAGAAAAGTATTTAAGATTATTTTTTTGATTGATTAACATGAAAAAAAACTTAGACTATAAGGAAAGAAGAATAAGTGTAACTAAATTGGTTGCTGTTTTTGCGATGGCTACTCTGCTTTTTATCTTAGGATTTATGCTGGGGAAGGGCATAGTGGATTATAAACAGTCAGGATTATTGTCTGTTGAAGAAAGTTTGAAATTGAATTTGGTTGACTTAGAATTACAGGAGAGGATAACTAAATCTAATCCCTGTAGTAATTATTTGTTTTATACTTTGGGTGGTGAAATTGATAATTTGGCTAGAAAATTAGTATTGCTAGAGGGGCAACTTGGAAAAGAGGATGAAAGAGTAGTAGAATTAAAGAAACCTTATACTCTTTTGATTGTTAGACATTTTTTATTGATGAATGAGAGAATGAAAAATTGTAATGAAAATTACACTATTATTTTATTCTTTTATAGTAATGAGCCTAATTATTTAACTAATGGAGAAAAGCAGGGTTATATATTAAATTATTTATCGGAAAAATATGGAATTAAAAGTTTAAGAGTTTATTCAATTGATTCTGATCTTAATTTAGGTGTTATTAGTACATTAAAAGAGGTTTATAATATAACAAAGTACCCAACTGTGGTTGTTAATGGTAAGGTACTTGAAGGGCTTCATACGAAGGAAGAGATTGAAAGAGAAATACAATCATCTTTAGGTTTATAATCTCTTAGTTTACTATCTTTTATAGATTAAAAATATTTATATACTCCTTCTAAAATTAATAATTATATGAACACATTACTTATTTTCATTTGGGTTTATTCGGCTATGATTGCTATGGGTTTTTGGGAAGCCTATGTTGAAGGAAGAAATCCATGGGATCAAAGAAAAGTTGGATGGAAAATAAAGTTTGGAAAGTATGTTCTTACAGGATACCATTTCTTCTTGTTTATTATTATGTTGCCTTTATTATTAACTTTACCATTAGTTATTTATGGGTGGGATCTTAGGGTATTTGGAATCTTGCTTAGTGCTTATGCTTCCGGAATTGTAATTGAGGATTTTACATGGTTTCTGGCAAATCCTACTGTTAATATAAAAAAAGACTTTAATCCTAGATTTGCTAGTTATTATCCATGGTTTAAGATAGGAAGGTTCAAGATTCCTTTGGCTTATATTCTATTGATATTGTTTGCTTTATTATCTTGGTATTTCCTTTGGGGATAAAATTTATAGATAAGTTTTTTATATTGTTTTTATGTAAAATCTAAGTACCTTTAGAATATAGAAAGATATTTAAAATTTTAAGTATATACTAGGAATATGAACTGCGAGATGTGCGGAAGGGAATCTGAACTAAAGTCAGCAATAATAGAAGGAGTTACATTAAAGGTTTGTGATAATTGCTCTAGATTTGGAAAGGTTCTTGAGACAAGAAAAGAGTATAAGGAATATAAGGAAGATAAAAGTAAAAAGTCATTTTTTAATAAAGAACCTAAGATATTTGAAGAAGTAGTTGAAGATTTTTCTTTAAGAATAAAAAAGGCCAGAGAGGACTTAAATTTGAAACAAGAAGAATTAGCTTTAAAGATAAATGAAAAAGAAAGCATTATACATCATCTTGAAACGGGAAAATTAAGGCCTTCTTTAGAGCTTGCTAGAAAGATTGAAAGATTCTTTAATATAAAGTTAATAGAGAAAAGAGAGGAAGAGAAAAAACTAAGTATAGACTTTAAGAGCGGGGATTTAACTATTGGTGACTTGTTGAAGAAGAAAGATGAATAAAAAGGAATTAGCTGTTAGAATTTCTAAATTAAAGAAGATAGAAGATTTAGATATAAAATTAGAACAATATAATCTGGATTCTGAAATAGCCTCTCAGATATTATGGAATATGCATATGAATAATGACATTAAGGATAAGGTGATTGGAGATTTTGGATGTGGTTCCGGCCTTTTAGGATATGGATGTTTATTATTGGGAGCTAAAAAGGTATATTTTATTGATAAAGACATTAAGAATATTAAAATAACTAGAGAAAGTATTGCTAAAGATATTGTTAAAGAAAATTTTAAGGATAAAAGGGCTGTTTTCTTTAATATAGATATTAAGGATTTTAATAAGAAAATAGATGTTGTTGTTCAAAATCCACCGTTTGGGACTAAGATAAGGAAGGCTGATAAGATATTTTTGGAGAAGGCTCTTGAGTTAGGAGACAAGATTTATAGTTTACATAAGATTGAATCTAAAAAATTTATAGAATCTTTGATTAAAGATAAAGGGTTTGTAAAACAAATTATTGAGATTAAATTACCTTTAAGAAAGAGTTATAGGTTTCATAAAAGGAAGGTTTATTATGTAAATACTGGACTTTGGGTAATAGAAAGATTTAAAAAAATATAGTTTTTTACTAAGGCCATGGAAATCAACATATTGAAGGAAGATAAGAAGAAAATAGAGATAGAAATTGTAGGTGAAGATAGTACCTTGATTAATGCCTTAAAGGACGAATTATGGAATAATGATGCTGTTGAGGTTGTTGCTTCAAATATTGAACATCCTTTAGTAAGTCATCCTACCCTTATATTAGAGGTTAATAAAAAAAATCCTAGAGAAATAATATTAAGCGCTGCTGATTCTTTAAAAGAAAAATTTAAAGAGCTTAAAGAAGATTTTGATAAAAAATGCTAAGCTTTGTTGAGATCGCTAGGAAAGCTATCCTTGATAAAAACTTTACAAACAATGAATTTAGAGAGAAAAGAGGGATATTTGTTACTATATACAGTGATGATGAATTAAGGGGTTGTATAGGGTTTATTGAGCCTATTTTTACATTAAGTGAAGGAATTATTAAGGCTGCTAGACTGGCTGCTTTTTATGATAATAGATTTTTGCCTTTAGGTAAGAATGAAAAATTTAAGGTAGAGATTTCTATTTTAAGTAATCCTGAATTGATTAGGGTTAAGAATTATAAAGAATATCTTAAAAAGATAAAGATTGGAGAGGATGGATTAATAATAGAATCTGGAAATAATAAGGGGCTTTTATTGCCAAAGGTTTTTATAGAGTATGATGTTGATGTTAAAAGAGCTTTAGAGATGACCTGTAGTAAAGCAGGATTAGATAAGGATGAATGGATGAATTTGAAGAATAAAGTGTATAAATTTCAGGCTAAAGTGTATAGTGAATAAAAACACAAATTTTTTAAATATATAAAACAAAATATATTTTATGGAAAATAATAAAGATATGTCTATTTTTGTAATTTCCAGTTTTGCAGTATTCTTTTTTGTGTTTATGTTTGTAAGGCCAACAGGATATGCTGTCGGAAGTTTGTTAGGAACAGGAAGTAATTCTTTAATGATTATTGGTATAGTGTTTATTGTTTTGATATTGGCTTTAGGTATTGTATATTTTATTTATAAAAAGACAGGGAAGAAAAAGGTTATTGCTAATATTCCTTTACCCTCTAAAGAAAATAAGGAGAAGGATATTTTAGAGGGAATAGCAGAGCATAAGGAAATAAACATAGATGTTGATAAATTATTTTCTTCTGATGAAAGACCTATTGAAAAAGCTGAAAGAATTACTATTGAAAGAGCTAATGAAAAAAGACTTTTAACTAATTTGAATGATTTAAAGGTTACAATAATTGGATTATTAAGACAAAGGTATAGTAAACAACAGATACTAGGATTATTACAAAGTAAGGGGTGGACTATAGAACAGATTGAAAAGGCGATTAACGAGATAAATTTAGACAGTTTAAGAGGTTATGTAAATAATGCCTTAAAAGAGGGATTTACTAAAGAACAAGTAAAACAGATGTTGTTAAGGAACGGATGGAGTGAAGAAGCTATAAGCAAAGTAATGTAAACGTTTTTATAAAAACAAAAAGCTTTTATTGTTTATGCTTTATTAGAAAAGGAAATGAGCCTAAAAAAGATATGGAAATTCATATGGCATGATGATTCTTTGCTTTCTTGGATTGTGAATGTAGTAATTGCCTTTGTTCTTGTTAAATTTGTTATTTATCCAGGACTTGGATTATTATTAGGAACAAGTCATCCTGTGGTTGCTGTTGTTTCAAATAGCATGGAGCATAATGGTAATTTTGATCAATGGTATCAGGAGAAGGGAGAATGGTACATAACTTTTCGTAATTATAGCAAAGATGAGATGAAAGAATGGAAATTACATAATGGCTTTAATAAAGGGGATATTATTGTTTTAAAGAGCGGTAAAAACATTAATATAGGTGATGTTGTTGTTTTTAAGGGGAATAGTAATAATCCCATCATACATAGAGTTGTTAATAAATGGATCGAAGATGGAAAAACATACTATCAGACTAAAGGTGATAATAATAATGACTCATTTCCTCAACTTGGAGAAAATAAGATAAGCCAGGAAGAGATAATAGGAAAAGCAATGTTTAAGATTCCCTTTTTGGGGTATGTAAAAATAATATTTACTGAAATCATAGGAGGGGTTGTAAAATGATATTCTGTCAAAAGTGTGGTGCTATCTTACTTCCAAGTCCTGGAAATAAGAAGATAAAATGTAGTTGTGGTTATAGTTCAAATCCTAAAAAGATAGTTATTAAAGAGAAAGCAATTAGTAGTAAAAAGATAGAGATAATTGATAAGACTGCTGAAGTTTTGCCTAAAACTGAAGTTAGTTGTCCTAAATGTGGACATAACTTTGCATATTATTGGCTGGCTCAAACAAGGTCTAGTGACGAGGCTGAAACACAATTCTTTAGATGCTGTAAGTGTGAACATCAATGGAGGAATTATTGATGGAATGTTATAAGGAGAGATTTATTAAGGATATTGAAAGTGGAAGAATCTGTTTAAGCGGAGTAATTATTAGTAAAGATAATGATAATATTGTTTTAGATGATAAGACTGGAATAATTACTGTTAATATTGAAACTAACTTTGATGTAGGAAATTATGTTCGAGTATTTGGAATATGTTTTGATGATTTTTTAAGGGGAGAAATAATTCAAGAATTGAATAATAGCAATAAAGAACTTCATAGGAGTGTAAAGGAACTATTATATTAAAAGACAATAAACATTAAATATTATAATATTTTACTAGGAAACATGAAATTAGTATTAGCTGAACCAAAATATCTAAGGGAACCTGTTCTTATATTAAGTGAACTTGTAAATGAAGCAAGATTTAAAATAAGTAAGGATAAGATTGAGGTTATTGCAATGGATCCAGCAAGCGTTGCTATGGTTGTTTTTAATTTACTTTCTTCTAGTTTTGTTGAATATAATATAGACAAACAGGAAGAGATTTGTATAAATTTAGATAGTTTTAAACAAGTACTTAAGAGAGCAAAACCTAATGATTCTATGATACTGGAACTTAAGGATAATAAATTACATATTACTTTAAGGGGTGATTCAACTAGAAAATTTAGCTTATCTTTAATAAATA
This sequence comes from archaeon, assembly GCA_043808705.1. GTDB lineage: Archaea > Nanobdellota > Nanobdellia > SCGC-AAA011-G17 > GW2011-AR20 > JAZDEO01. Next base: position 6,414 of record JAZDEO010000047.1, read on the forward strand.
TTGAAGATGAAGAACAGAAAGTTCCTGATTTAAAATTTTCTGGGAAGATTGAGATAAATAATAATAGTTTGTTTAACGAAGCTATAGAAGACATGGATGTTGTTGCTGAAAGCGTTGGATTTTTCTTAGAGGGAAATAAATTTGGATTAAGCGCTTCTGGCAACTTAAATGCTGCTGATGTTGTTTTTAATGATGATGACATTAAGATAAATTCTGAGGGAAAGATTAAGGCAAGATATTCTTTAGAATATTTGAAGAAAATAATTAAAGGCAGTAAGTTAAGTGATAATGTTGTTCTAAATTTTTCAAATGACTATCCTTTAAAGATAGAGTATAAGATACTAAATAAATTAAGTTTAGTAACTATATTGGCTCCTAGGGTAAGTAAGGAATAATTCTAGATAATTGAAAGATTTAAATATTGTTAAATATACTTAATAATATTCAATAATATTGTTAATTATGATTAAAATGATAAAATATATTCTTTTATGGAAATGACTATTAGGTTAAAAAACGAATAATTTAAATACTAATTTTTGTTTTACTTCTATATGAATAAAAGAGGGCAGGTAACTAGTTTTATTGTTTTAGGCTTAGTCTTAGTTATTATAGCCTTTCTTGTATTTTATTTTCTTGGAGATAGATTAACAAAAAAGAGTGAAGAAGAAGTTATTTTTCATGAATCTGAACTAGAGCCTTTAAAAAATTATGTTGAGGAATGTATTAAATTACATGGTGATGAAGGTTTATTAATTGTTGGAAAACAGGGAGGAGATATTAATCCTGGATTGTATACTAGTTATATGTTTCCTTTTGATACTGAAATGAGTAGATTAAGTTATTTATGCTATACTGAGAATTTTACATCTTGTATTAATAAAAGACCTTTATTGGCTAAACACATTGAAAGTGAGCTTAATTTTTTTATGCTAGAAAGACTGAGAACATGTATTGACTTAGACCAGATAAGAGAAGAGGGGTATAAAATTGAGGAAGGAGATATGAGCATTAATACAAATATTGGAGAGAGGGTTGTTATTATAAACGTTAATTATCCTTTGACAATAAGTAAAGGCAATAATGTAATAAAGGAAGAGAGATTTTCACAGACATTTAATGTTCCTCTTGGTGTATTAATTGAAACTGCTAATGACATTGTTGATGATGAAATTACATTAGGAGAGTTTTTTACTGTTCCTTATATGATGAGCAAGCATGGAAGAATAGAAGTTGAGAAACATAGACCAGGAGATTCTAAGGTTTATAAGATAAAGACTTATGATAGTAATTATATATTTCAATTTGCTGTTAAAAATTATGTGTACTGAAAATGTGGATAAAACCAAAAGCAATATTTATGATAATTGTATTAGTTTGTAGTATTTTTTCTATTTCTTTATTAAATGTTAAAGATGTTAAGGCTGCAAATAATGTTTGTTGTGAAAAAACTGTTGATGATGAATATTGTGTTTTTACTGATGAGAGTGAATGTGATCCTGATCCTGATTTTATGCAGGCTTCTACTGCATGTGAAAGTACTGATTTTTGTAGAACTGGTTGTTGTTATAGTGTTGATGAAGGTGTGTGTAGTAAAAATAGTCAGAAGGCTGAATGCACTTATAATGGAGGGACATTTGATGAAAATGCTGAATGTGAAATACCTCAATGTTCTAAGGGATGTTGTATGTTGCCTAGCCAATGTTCTTTTCTTACACAGACAGCCTGTAAAAGTATAGTTAGTGATTATCAAAATCTTGCTTTTGAGGATATTTTTAAGGCTGATATTACTAGTGAAATAGATTGTGTGGATCAATGCAGAAGTTCTGAAGAGGGATGCTGTGTTTATGCTGATGGAGCAAAGTTTACTACTAGAGATGATTGTGTTACTTTAGATGGAACTTTTAATTTGAATATGTTATGCAGTCATGAGAGTTTAGGAACTCAATGTACTAAACAGCATCATACTGGATGTTTGGATAATAAAGATCAAGTTTATTGGTTTGATTCTTGTGGGAATAGAGAGAATATTTATGAAAGTGATTTATCATATAGTTATAATAATGGTTTTATCTTGCCTAAAGAGCAAAGTTGTACTTTAAATTTAGTTGATGGAATTGATATAAATTGTGGAAATTGTGACTATACTCAAAGTAGTTTATGCAGTCAGGCTAGTGATGAATTTTTACAAAATTTACCTCCTAATCTAGAAGGAAAGGTACAGGATATGTGTAGAGACTTAATTTGTTATGATTCTGATTTGTAC
>JAZDEO010000048.1:0-12168 GCA_043808705.1 archaeon
CACCTTGTGGTGGATCCTCTTCTATTATTTCTCTTAATGAAACAAGATTAACGTTACATTTTTCACCATTTGGTCCAGAAGCTGATTTTATTTTAAACTGTCCTGCATCTGTTTGGATAACAACATCTTTAGGATCATAAATAATTAATTTTTCCTCATTTGTATTTACTCTCTGTCCAATTGGCCCAGTTTTAGCACATCCACTTATAAAAATCATACCCACTAATAATAAAATGCTTAACAGAATAAAACCTCTTTTCATATTTTTGACCCTCCTTTTTTTGAATATTAACTAGTAAATTAGAAGATAAAGATATATTTAAAGATTGTTGTTGAGAGTTGTTATTGTTTAAGTGTTCTTTAAGGATTAATTGTTTAGCCTGATTCAAAAAAATAGGTTTTTAACAACAACATAGGTTAAAGGGAATATGAAAACCAATAAAAGTATTAAGCCTACAAAAAATATAAATATTAAAAACCAATATGTAACTGGATTTTTATCTCGGTACCAATCAATAATTGGAGGCATATCACCCAATCTTATATGTTTTGATTTTAGTGATTTATATAAAAATATAATTGAACCAATGATTCCCAAATAGCCTAAAAGGACTATTAAACCAAGCCTTTTTAATTCATCCATATTGTAGATTGTAATGTGAGGAGATATTTAAGAATTGTTATAAGAAGTTAATTGTTTTAGTTTAAATCATTCGCTAAAGGAAGTTCCTAGAGGGGCTTTAAAGAAAACGGGATTTTTTTATAAGAAGTTTGAGATTTGATTAAGGGTTTTAGTTCTAGTTTAAAGTTCGCATAGGTGGAGGGCTAAACTGGGTAGTATCTCTTAGAAAAATGAATTATGCCTTTAATTATCTCAATATTCTGTGAATAAATTTCACATGGCAACACTATCCTGCTTGCTAACAGAGAATATTCTCTTCCAGGTAAATGAATATAAAAATCAATAGTTGGAACTGCTTGTAAATAGGGCATGTCCATCATAAACTCATTAGTTCTAACACCTTTTGAATCTGTTTTTTTCCATTCTTCTTCTGAGCCAACATAAACCGAATGGATTACAGCATCTACACTAGGATATTTTGATAAATAATTTAAGGCATCAATAGCGCATTTTGACTCTTGACACCAACCATTATCGTGAAAGCCATGAAAAAGAAAAAGACCTTTCTTATCCCTTTGGATTATTTCTGTTAATCTTTCTTTAAATCTTTGGTGCATTAAGCTAGATTCTTCATTAATGGGCCAGGTAAATACTTCAATCATATTGCTGTTATAAGGGAAAAAATATATAAAAGTATTCTTTGGTCTTTGATTAAAGGTTTTAGTTATACTCTTTTTTCTCTTTTTCTATTTCTGAAATAATTTAGCGTACCTAATGTAAAAACCACAAATGCTCCTGCAGAAACTAAGGATCCTAAATTACTGTTCTTGTGATATTTTTTTATTAAATCAGGGTTACCTAAATTTAAGGATCTTAAAGCATTTAATTCTAATTCTAATTTTTGTCCTCTCTCAGAGAGGCTTGCGCAATAATTGAGAAAATCTTGATCTGTTACGAGGCTTTGAAGATTTTCAAGATTATTGAAAAGATAATGCATCATTGGATAAACCTTATTAGTTAAGCTATCTTCAATAGCTAACATTCTTTCGTGATGAGGTGAACTAACCATTTCTTGTAAGCTCTTCTCGTTACTTTTATAATAACTATAACTTAATAAAGAGGCTGCAAGACTCCCTAATATTATGGCTTTTTGATAAAATCTTAGGACCATTTTAATCACTTTTATGAGAATGAGGAAAATTATTTAAATCGTTCGCATAAGCTGTATTATAAGTAGTTTTTAGAGAGAAAAAGAGATCAATTAATAAAAAATTTATTCTTTAAACAATATTTGGTATATTGAAAGGTTTTAAAAATATTTTCTTTATTACTAAGATTATGAAGGATTTAGTGTCTAGAGTTAAAGAAATATATCATAAATCGAGTGATTTTGTTAAATTTAATAGAAGACTAGTTGTTTCTGAATTAAGCACACTTGTTACTGGACCTGTTTCTGCTCAGGCTACTGATTTATTTACAAATAATGATTTAATAATTTCTGCTGGCTCAAATATTGGAGATAGTTTTGGATATTGGACAATTTATAGATTTATGTTGTATCATGATAACAAGGATGAATATAGAGGAAATAGGAAACAGATTTATAGGGATTTGAGAAGATTTGGATTATTTAGTAGTGGGCCTGCTGTGATATATGGTTGTATGAGATATCTTGGAACTAATTATTTATTAAGAAAAGGTTATCAACCATATGAAGCGTCTCTTTTAGCAAAAATACCCTCGATGTTTGTATATTTTGTTATGATTAACGCACTTTATAAAATGGGACTGATTGCAAAAAAATAAGTATGTTTGATTAATTTTAAGATATGATTAAAGGTTTTTATCTTATTAAGGATATTTGATTAAGATTCAAGTTTTTAAAATTTGATTAAAATATCTTATTTGGGTACTTTAAATTGATCTGATAAGTAACGTGTAAAATTAAAAATTCTACTTTGATTCACTGGGTTAATCTCGTGTGGATCTTTTCCTATATATCTTGCTACACTTCTAAGAAATTCTATATATTCTGGTGTGGTGCAGAAAGATTCTACTTCTGGTAAATAAAAAGGTCTTCCACTTCCACCTTTATGTGAGAATTTTAGTTGAATTGGTGTATAAATTGGATTGTCCATAGTTATTATTTTTTCAACCTCTATAGGCGTTACTAATCCTTCTCTTTTTAATCTATTGTATGCTTTATTATTGCTTCTTTGATTCCTTCCTGAGTGATCTTCTATACCGATTATGTGATACTTTATTTGTTTTTTTAAATCGTGGATTCTCTTTTTATACTCTCCTATAAGATGCCCATTTCTTTTTATATCGTCTGTTTGAAAAATCTCTTTTATATCCTCTTTTGCTATTTTTTCTAAAGATTTATTAAGGTATTTATGGCCTCTTACTGCAGATGTCCCACTAACAACTTCGTCAATAAAGACTAATTTTAAAGCTTCGTCTTCTATATGATTTTCTTTTAAAAAATTATAGAACCAATCTTCTATTATTTCGCCTAAATTTTCAAACCTGCTTGTTGATGGAGGATATTCCACAGAAAATAATCTAAAATGAGGATTTATTATTGCAAGGGTGTCTATAAAAGGGATTGCTCCTATAATGGGAGCTAATATAAAATCAGGATCTTGTTTTTTAATTTCGGTGTCTGCTCTAGACAAACCATCTACAAAGGATTTTAATTGTGATTCTGTATATGTCATTGTAAGAATATAAGATAATTTTCCTTTATAAATCTTTCGTTTTGTAACTACTAGTAGATGGTTATAATAATACATTGATGTAGTGTTATATTAATTGTAAGATATGATTAAAGGTTTCTATCAAATTTTAGTTTAGGCTAGGCTGCTTGTGTTAAAGGAATGTTTTTTAAATGCTGGTATTCTTGCCAGGGTTCATCAAAATTTATTTTGTATTCTTCTGGTAAAAATTCATTAAAATAATAAATTTCTAATGAAAGTGTTTCAAATTTTGCAAAAAGTTTGGGAATATATTGATTAAATGGATTTCTTATTAAATTTAATATTCTCTTTGCTTTTTCTAAAGCTAATTTTTTAAAAATATCATGACCTATAATTAAAGTTTCTAGAGGTGAAAAAAGAGGCACATTTAATTCTTGATAATCTTCTTTTTGTCTTAAATTTCTTGATACTCCTTCTATAGTATGATTAACTGTTTTTGGAAGTATTCCTATATTTGTTAGTCGGGGGATTGCTTCTCCTAATATACAAGATAAGTTATCTTCGTGATAAGTCCCCTTAAGTTGAGGGTCCATTTTTCTTTTTTGCTTTATTCTTTAGCTCAAGCTCTTTTTGATAATTAGGAAATAATTGCTTCCCTTTTTCTGTTAATGATGTATAGATTTGTCTGCCTTTTCTTTTTTTTGTTACTAAGCCTAGTTCGAGTAAAATGTCTAGATATTGAGATATTGTTGTTCTAACTTCATTGTAATTCTTACTAGGATAATATTCTTCTTTTATATCCCTTAAGGAAACAGAATCTAAATCATGTTCGTATTGAATTCTGGCTAAAGATTTGAGAAGTTCTACTTGAGTTAATGTTAAAGATTGTAATATTTTTTCTTTTGGTAAATGTATTTTTTCTTCTTCTAAATTATAATTAATCTTAGGTTCTTCTTGTTTTGTTTGTTCTATTTTTTGCTGATTTTGATATTGAGAAACTATAAGGGCTTTGAGATATTTGACATCCTCTTTTAATGTATTGATTTCTTTGCTTAAGAATTCATAATTTTGATCATGGTTGTTATGTTTTGTTTTAAAATGTGATATCCATTCACTTATACCCACCATATCTTTTTTAATGTTAGAAAAAGAGCTGTGTAACTTTGCGTTTATATCTTCTGAACTATCATCTCTTTTTTTAAAAAACCAAAAAACCATGATTATTAATATGATGGGGTGGTTTTTAAATTTTTTTGTTTTTGTTGTAAACATGTTGTAGACGTCTATAGACATGATGTCGACATGTCTACGACATGATGTCGACGCTTTTTTTGATGTTTTTTGTGTAATTTTAAATTTTTTAGAGATATTGTGAGTTAGAGTGTTTAGTTTTTTAGTATGAATGATTTTTAGTGTAGGTGAAAGTGTAAAATGGGAGCATAATATTAATATTGATAATATAGAGGAATAATATAGGGATATTAGTGAGAGAAAAATAGCATAAAGGGTCATAAAATGGGTAGAAAGTGAGAGTTAAAATGAGGTAAAAATGGTAAAATTTGGTTGTATTTAATGATTTTTATGAAGAAAGTGAGAGTTCATTTAGGCTTTTTTTATGGATTTTTTATAAAATCTTGAGAATATTAGATATTTTTAGTATTTAATTTGTATTTAGGTGATTTAAATTGATTTAGAATGGATCTGAGAGGGTTTTTTGATCTAGATTTGAGAGTTCATATAGAGAAATAAGCTTTTGCTTGAGATTTAACTCTCGGAAGTGAGAGTTAATTTGAAGTTGAACTAGTTTATTGTTTACTTTTGTCTTAGTTAGAGGTAGTTTCCTCTTCAATAAATTACTTATGTATGTTCTGATACAGCCTTCTGATAATTTGAGATGAGAGGATATATCTAAGTAATTAATGGGTCTTTTAAGATCGTCTTCTAATTGGTATATTGTTAAAAATGTCAGGAATTCTTGCCTTGGAAGGCTTTTAAACATGTTATCGAAGGATTCTTTGAATGTTTGAATATTTATTTGTTTGTTTATTTGTTTATCTGAATAACTATTGAATGAATGAATGAATGAATGCATAACCCCTTCATTTCCTGTGGAAGATATATTATTTTTGTTTAATTCTTTCTTTAATTCTTCATTTTCGTTTAATAATTCGTTTATTTTTTTATTAAGGGCTAAAATAATCTCTTTTTGATTAAATAGCTTGTTTTTTGTTCTTTCTAATTCATTCTTCAGACTATTTATCTCTTCTTTTACTATAAGGAAAGAATTCTTTATTCTTTCTTCTTTAAGGGTATTTTTGTCTTCCATTTTATGTGAATATTAAACGAATGAATAAATATAAAAATGTAATGTGTTTAGGATGTGCATAGGATGTGTTTAATTGCATAATTTTAATATTTTGCGAAACAAAAGAATTATATATGGGTTTGTTTAACAATATATTCAAATAGAGGTGATTTTGTGGCTAAGATACATTTACCTATAAATATTAGTTTTTTATTTATCTTCTTAGGAGTATTATTATTGGCTGTTATCGAGGGTAAAAACATAACTTCTTCTTTATTGGGAGAAAGTGTTTATTTGGGAGGGGGTGAGGTACAACAGATTGCTTTTATTATTTTAACTTTATTTATATTAATAAACACTACTTTGAATCCAGATAAGATGTACTTAGTTGCTTATTCTTCTATGACATTAGGTCTTATTGTGGTTCTTGGTGCTTTGTACAATAGATTTAACAATTTAGGTAATGAATTAGGGTTGTTTCAAATTGTTATTGGATTTGTTCTAATATTGGGTGGATTTTTCTTGTTTAAAGGAACTAGATTAAATAAGAGTGATAAAGAGATGGCTAATTACGAATGGAATAAGTATAAAAGGGTGAAATAAATTATAAAAAGGATAAGTAAAATAAAGTTATCTAGGTTGTTAGATAAATTGTTAGAATCTTATTTTAGTTTGTATAGTAAATTTTTAAAATTATGAATAACTTTTTTGTTTCTTAGTAATAGGGATGTTTATAAAGTTAATTTTTGTTAATAAGATATTTCTTAAAGTGTATTATTAAAGTTGAGAAAGTATTTAAACAAACTTCTTTTGATAATTTGTTATGGATAATGAGTTGAGGATTTTAGATATCATGAAAAAAGAGGGATGTTCCTGGGAAGAGGCTAGAGAAAGAGAAAAAGAGGTGATCTCTTTAAAACGTTTCTTTTAGATTTTTGCTGTGTCTTTAAATATAATAAATATAAGATTAAAGAAATGATTAAAGAAATGATTAAAGAAATGATTAAAGAAATGATTAAAGAAATAAAAAATTTATAGGTTTAGGCTTAGCCTATGTATTCTTCTGCTTTTATTTGTGATTGATTTAAGGCTGCTCTTGGAAGTTGTATTTGGGGAGGTAGATTTATGTCTTGACTAAGTATTAAGGCCTTTACATTTGACTTGATAAGGATTGTGTTAATAATAACGGCTGTTACGTTTGATGGAATTTTTTTGTTTTTTTTCCAAGAATCTTCTAGTTCTTTCATTTTTTTAGGATCATCCATATAAAGAACAGAACCTTCTAGTGCAATATTTCCTATATTAGGTTGGTAATCAACCTTAAATTCAAATTCAAATTTTAGAATTTCTTGTTTTTTATCTAATGTAACTTCATCTCTTTTTACATTTGTTATGTTTATGGTGTGATTTATATTAACGCTCCCTTTTAATTGATTTGTTCTTTGTGCTGATATCTTATCAAAATTAAAACCGATTATTGGCATTTTTAGTCCTCCTTTGTTGTGTGTTTTGTTACGTTTTGATTATATTATCAATTATTATCAAATAATCTGATTTAAGTGATATAAAGTGAATTTATTTAAAGATTGTGGTTGTTTGATTTATATTTATTTTAACTACATTTCTTTTAATGTTTCTATTCCTAGCAAGTCTAATGAAGATTTTATTACACTTCCTATAGCATATATTAAAACAAGCCTTGCATTTTTTAAATCATTTTTTTCTTTTAAGATGTTACAGGAGTGATAATACTCATTAAATAAATGTGATAAAGAAAAGACATAATTTGCTATGATATTTGGTTTTAATTCAGAATACGCCTTTTCTATTATAAACGGAAATTTGGATAAATGTTTTATAAGCTTATATTCTTGGGGATGTTCTAGAAGATTGTAATTTATTTTCGAAGAGAATTTTGTTTTTCTTAGTATAGATTGTATTCTGACATAGGAATATTGAATATAGGGCCCTGTTTCACCTTCAAAGTCTAGAAATCTTTCTATATCAAAGATTATATCGTTTGTTCTATTATTCTTTAGATCTCCATAAAAGATTGCAGATATTGCTATTTTTCTTGCAACTTCGTCTTTATTCTTTAGGGAAGGATTTTTTTCTTGTATTGTTTTTTTTGCAAGGCTTATTGTTTTATTTAAAATATCTTCTATAAAAATTGTTTTACCTTTTCTTGTTGCAAACTTTTTTCCATCTTTATCTAAATAAAGGCCATGATCTACATGGATACAGTCTTTTGCCCATTTGTAGCCCATTAATTCTAAGATCTTAAAGAATTGTTTAAAATGGAGTTTTTGTTCAGATCCAACCTCATAAATCATTTTGTGAAAAGGATATGTTTTGTATCTATCAATTGCTGCAGTTATATCTCTTGTTGCGTAGAGTGTTGCTCCATCGCTTTTTTGAATTAAGCTTAAACCTAAGTTATACTTTTCTAGATTAACTACTAAAGCACCATCGCTTTTTTCAAGGAGGTTTTTTTTGTTAAGCTCATTTATAGTAGAATTCATTTTTTTGTTATAATAGGATTCTCCTATAATCTTGTTAAATTTTATGTTTAGAAGTTTATAGATTTTATTAAAATCTTTTAGGCTTAATTCTCTGAATTTTTTCCATAATTTTAATGCTTCTTTGTTTCCTTCTTCTAGTTTTTTAAACCAATTTCTTGCCTCTTCTTCAAATTCTTGATTATTTGCTTTAACATAAAGATCAAGCATATGATTTATTGGCTCTTTTTTTAATAAGGTTTCATTACCAAATCTTTTATATCCTACTATAAGTTTTCCAAATTGGGTGCCCCAATCACCTAGATAGTTTATTTTAATTACTTTAAATCCTCTTTTAGACAAGATATTACTTAAAGAATTACCAATTATTGTTGATCTTAGATGGCCTATACCGAATGGCTTTGCTATATTCGGAGAGGACATATCAATAAGGATTGTTTTATTTTTACCTTCTTTACTTTTACCATAATTTTCTTTGGTCTTACAAATATCATTTAAAACTTCCTTAATAAGTAACTCCTTTTTGATAAAAAAATTTAGATAAGGTCCTTTAACTTCTATTTTTTGTAAGATATTTGATTTTATTTTTGATGATAATTCTAAAGCTATTTCATTAGGGTTTTTTTTGTAAACTTTTGCGAGAGAAAAACATGGAAGAGAATAATCTCCTAATTCTTCTGATGGTGGGATTTCTAGGTTTAATTCTTTAATATTAGTTTGTTTTTTTAGTGTATTTAATAAAGTAGTTTCTATTTTCATATTTGATTTGTTTTATTATTAGATTAAATATGTTTTGATTTGCTTCATTAAAATGTTCCTTTAAAGGGATAGGTAGATTTTTATATAAAAGAAGTTAATTTTTTTGGATGTCTAAGATTTCTAAGGATAAAGAAAAGAGGATAAAGGAACAGATTTTAGAGGTTCTTTATAATAATTTCCCTAAGATGTATTACAGTAAGGAGCTTGGTGATGAAATTGTGAGAAAGGATGAGTTTGTTTTAAGGCTTATGTTAGAGCTTAAGAAGGATAATCTTGTTGTAAACTTTGAGGAGAGGAAGGGGAGAGGTATAAGAAGAAAATGGGGATTAAGCAAAGAGGTTTACGAGGAATATAAGAAGCTTTATTGAATATGTTTTTATTGAATATGTTTAAATTTGAGTATTGGAGTTTATAAGATTATTAGTGTTATCTTTATTTGGTTCTTTTTTTAATTTGTTTTAGTATTTTTTCATGGCCTTTCCAGTATAGGGCTTGTTCTAGAACTTGCTCTATTCTTGTTACTGAAATAATCTTTATTTTTTGCTTATCTTTCTCTGATAATAAAACGTCTTTTTCATTTGATTTTGGAATAATGGCTGTTTTTATACCTGCTTCTATTGCTGCCTCTATTTTTTGGGTTACTCCTCCTACTGCAAGTACTTCTCCTCTAATTGATAAAGAGCCTGTTAAAGCTGTATCTTGCTTTACTGGAATTTCTTTTAATGCTGAAACAATTGCAGTAGCCACAGCAATTGATGCTGAATCACCTTCTACTCCTTCTGGAGTACCAACAAATTGTGTAAAAATATCATATTTTTCTTTTATGTCTTCTCCAAAGAGCTTTAGGATTATGGCTGAGACGTTCTTTACTGCTTCCTTTGCTATTTTACCTAGTTGACCTGTTGCTATGAACTCTGCTTTTTTTCCTCCTAAGGTAACTTCAGATTCGATTGGAAGTACTATGCCTGAGAAATAATTATCAGAACCCATTACAGCTAGACCGTTTACTTTTCCTACTATATTTCCAGAAGTAGTTATTATTTGATATTTCTTTTTTTGTTCTATATATTTGTCTGCCATTTGTTGTTCTAATGTTCTTGCTAAAAGCTTTGCTTTTTGAATATGTATTGGAAGAACATATTTTGATTTTTCTTCTAAAGCTAAGTCTCCTGCTGCTCTTATTAAACCTCCAAGCTCTCTTAACCTTAGTGTAATTTTACCTGATGTTCCTGATCTTTTTCTTGCTTCTTCTATAACAACTAAGACAGCTTCTTTTGTAAAATGAGGTATTTTTGTATCTTTCTTAACTTCTTGAGCTATAAACTGAGCTATTTGTAGTCTGTTTTCTTCTGTGTCATCCATTTCTGATTCCATGTAAACTTCATAACCATATCCTCTTATTCTAGATCTTAAGGCTGGGTGCATCTGCCTTACTGTTTCTGGATTGCCTGATGCTATTAAGATAAAGTCACAAGGTACAGGTTCGGTTCTTGTCATTGCTCCTGAGCTTCTTTCTGATTGACCTGTTATTGAATATTTCTTTTCTTGTAAGGCTGTTAATAGCTCTTGTTGAGATTCTGGTTTTAATCTCGCTACTTCATCTATAAACAAGACTCCACCATTTGCTCTGTGAATCATGCCTGGGATTAATCTTTCATGGGGTGGTGTTCCTAAGCCTCCTGATTGTAAAGGATCATGAAGAACATCTCCTAATAAAGCACCTGAATGAGCTCCTGTGCCATCTATAAATGGCGCTTTCTTTGTTTTTGAATTATCTACTAAAAGTTTTGGCATTGTTGGATTACTTGATAATTTCATTCTTTTTCCAACATTTAAGAATAAAACGAAGGCTGCTAAAAACATCATAGAGCCTATTAATGAGGCTGCTGCCATTATGTCACCATATTCTTTTCTTATCCACCAAGGGGAGATTATTGCTAATATAACTAAAATAAAAAAGATGATGTTTTGTGTCCTAAATGAAGACATTGACTGAAGCCTTGATTTCATTATAATATGATTGCCTAATCCTTTTTTTGCTGTTCTTATCAAAGGAACATTTTCGTCTGCTTGATTAGGATATGCTAGAATGTCTATTAATTTTTCTTTAGGGAGTAATTCTGCTAAGGCTTGGCCGAGTAAAGATTTACCGACTCCAGGATTGCCTATTAGAAGAAGGTGTCTTCTTTGTCCAGCTACCTTTTTTATGATATGAACTGCCTCTTTTTGACCAATTACTTGATCTATTATTTTTTCGGGCACTTTAATTTCTTGTGTTGTTTTAAAATTAAAATTTTTCATTTTTTATAGGATATTTTAGTTAGAAATAATAATTAAAAAGATATTTAAAAATTTTATTAAACAATATCTTCTTCTGCTACTACAATAAAGTCCCCAATTGCTATGACTGCTGAATATGGAATTAATACTTGACCTGTTTTGTTTTTTTCTAAATCTAAGCCTTCACAATAACCTGTTGGGTTTCTTAAGACAAGATGTATAAGCTCTCCTGTTCTTAACTCGAAGGTTAAATCCCCAACTTCTCCGAATCTTTTACCAGATTTAGAAACTATCATCTTTCCAAGCAATTGTCTTGCATATTTTTTGTCTGAATCTGCCATTGTATAAAGTGTAAATGAACTTATTTATAAATGTTGTTGTTTTTTAATTATTATTTTCAAGATTATTTTAAAATAAACCTTATTTAAATTTTATGAATTTTGTTTTTTGTTAAATTTTGATTAAACTTCTTCTTTTACACTCTTTTTATCTAATTTAATTTTGTTTTTTTGTGGGATTTTAATTAATAAAGTTTAGTGAACTTTTTTGTTTTGATGTTTTTTGGTGTTGTAATTTTTATTGTTTAAATTGCTTATTTTTGTTTTGTTATTGGGATTTAAAGTCTATAGGGGGTGTATTTTAGTGATAATCTTACTTATAATAAGGTTATTTTTAAGTTTATTTTATAGGTACACCCCCACCTTTGTTTCCAATGGAGGTTTTTTATTTTTAAAATTGCTTGTGGAGATTATTTTATAGGTGATTTATTAAAAATTTTGCTGCTTTAAAGGTTGTTGTATTAAAAATTTGGTTTTTTGTTTTTTGTTAATGTATTTGCTTGAATTTACTGTATAATAATTAATTTTAAAATTTTTATATTAGAAGCTTTGTAGTATCAATATTTTTGATTTTTGATTTTTCTCTTTATTTATTTATTATATAAGCTTTTCTAAATTATATTATATACTTATAGTTATTATATTT
>JAZDEO010000049.1:0-20807 GCA_043808705.1 archaeon
TTATCACTTCCTCGGGAAATCTATGCCTGCAGAAAAAGCTGAAGCTTCTTTCTGAGAATTGTGCATTACAATCCTTACATTTGTATTTTTGGTAAGTTTTATATTTACCATAACATATAACATTCTTGGAATTGCACAGAATACATTCCATAGGTGGTACCTCCTTTATCGGAGTGTGCCCCCTATTAACTTCTAACTTCTCACACTCTTTTACCAAAAAGAGTGAATGTTACCATTAATTAACTTTACAGAATCTAAAAAAGATAGATTTATAAATCTATAATATTTCCAGAAAACATCCGTTATCACTACAGTTTGTAGGAGGACCATAATGAATAAAGATAATGTATTAAATTTAATAAAGACTGTAAAGGAATCTTCTAAGCAAAGAAAATTCAATCAGAGTTTTGATCTAATTATTAATCTTAAAGATTTAAATCTAAAAAAGCCAGAAGAGAATGTAGATTTATTTGTTACATTGCCTCATTCTAAGGGCAAAAAAGTAAAGATATGTGCTTTGATAAATAAAAATCTTGAAAATAATGCCAAGGTATTTGATAAATTCATATTATTAGATGATTTTCCTCAAGATGCTAAAGAAATAAAGAAATTAGCTTCAGAATATGATTTTTTTGTTGGACAAGCTGACATAATGCCAAAGATAGCTTCTACATTTGGTAAGATAATAGGATCTAGAGGAAAAATGCCTAATCCTAAATTAGGATGTATTGTAACAGCGATGAGTGATTTAAATTCTTTAAAGAAAAAATTAGAGAATACTATAAGATTAAAGACAAAGAATGAGATAATAATAAAGGCAATGATAGGAACAGAATCTATGAACAATGAAGAGGTATATGAAAATTTTATGAGTGTTTATAATGCTTTAGTACATGCTTTGCCAAAGGCTGAATTAAACTTAAAGAGTATATATCTAAAATTAACAATGGGTAAAGCCCTTAAATTAGGTGAAAATTTACAAAATTCAGAACAACTATCAGGGGATGTTGAAGAAAAAAGTGTTGGGAGAAAAAGATGAAGGCTCATGTTTCACAAACAAAGAAAGATGAGGTTGTATTGCTTAAAGAATTATTCAAGAAATATAAAGTCATAGCCATAGGAGATTTAACATTATTACCTTCAAGACAGCTTCAAGAGATAAGATCTAAGTTAAAGAAAAATCTGCTTATAAGAGTAAGCAAAAAGAGATTGATAAAAAAAGCCATAGATGAATTCAAAGAAAAGGACTTAAGCAAATTAAACAATTATATGGATGATGACTGTATTCCTGTTTTATTGTTTACTAATGAAAGCCCATTCAAGCTTTATAATCTATTAAAGAAAAGCAAATCAAAAGCAGCTATAAAATCAGGACAGATAGCTCCTGAAGATTTAATAGTGAAAGATGGTCCTACTAGTTTTCCACCAGGTCCAATTATAGGTGAATTAGGAGCAGTTGGAATAGTAGCAAGCGTAGAACATGGAAAGGTAGTTATAAAAAGAGAGAAAGTAGTTGCCAAAAAAGGAGATGTTGTAAATCAGAAAATAGCAGACATCTTAGGAAAATTAGGAACTAAACCTATGGAGATAGGACTAAATTTGAAAGTGGGTTATGAAGATGGAATGTTTTATGATAAATCTATTCTAGATATAGATGAAGAACAGATAAAAAATGATCTAAAATTAGCATATAATTATTCATTAAATCTTGCTGTTAAGATAAATTATGCTACAAAAGAGACAGTCAAGATATTAATAAGAAAAGCTGTTTTAGAAACTAATGCTCTTGAGAACAATGAAAACATAAAGAAGGCTTTAGAAGTACATGGAGAGAGAAAAACAGATGAACAGGTAGCTCAAGATGTCTTAAAAAAACTGCAGGATGAAAAGATTAAAAAAATGGATGAAAGTAATAAGAATATTCATGGAGGATAAAAAATGGAATATATATACACTGTGTTGCTATTAAAAAAGGCGAATAGAGATATAAATGAAGCAAATATAAAAAGTGTTTTACAGGCAGCAGGTGTTAGGCCAGATGAGGCAAAGATAAAGGCTTTGTTAGCTTCTCTAGCAGACATTAACATAGATGAAGCAATAAAAGAAGCATCTATAACACCTATAGCTACAGCAGCAAAGGAACATAAGGAAGAGAAGAAAGTTGAACATAAGGAAGAGAAAAAGCCTGAAGAAGCATCAGCTGGACTTAGTAGCTTGTTCGGTTAAAACTTTTTTATTTTTTTAGTAATATAGACACAAAATGGTAAAAAATGGAAAACTTAAAGGTAAATGATTTACAGAAAGATATATCTAATTTAAGGAATAGATTAAATGAGATAAATTTAGAAAAAGAAAAATGGTTCAAAAGAAAAGAAGAACTTAAAGTTGAGATTTCTAATTTAATTAGACAGATAAAAGATCTTAAATCAAAGAACGATAAATACAATATTGACGTAATTGAGCTAAAAAAGCAGAGAGATGCATATAATGATGAGGTTAAAAAATTAATAGAAGAAATAAAAAAACTTAATGAAGAAAAAAGAAAGCTTTATCAAAAATATGACATTAAGGAAGATCCAGCCAAGATTAAAGAGAGAATTGATAGTTTAGAGTTAAAAGTAGAGACTGAGGCTTTATCTTTGAATAAGGAAAAGGCAGTAATGACTGAAATCAAGAAATTAAAGAAGAAATATAAAGAATTTTCAGAAATCAATAAAGTTCTTGACAGCATAAATATTTTGTCTAATAAAATAAATGAAACTAAGAAGAAGGCTGAAGATTTTCATAACAAACTAAAAGAGGTTTCTAAAGACAGCGAGTCTTATAAAATTTTTATTGAGATATCTAAAAAGATAAATGAACTGAAGAAAGAGCAGGAAGAGGCTTTTAATAAGTTTTTAGACCTTAAGAATAAGTTTGTTGAAACAGACAAACAGTTGAAGGATGAATTAAATAATATTAATACTGTTAACAGACAAAAGGAAGAAGATAAGAAAAAGATTAAATTACAGAAACAGGAAGAAAGCAAAAAGGTGATTGAGGAAAGAGCTAAAGACGTTGAAGAGAAGATAAAAACAAGAAAAAAATTAACAACAGAGGATCTTATTATATTACAAGGACAAAAGGATTCTGATTAAATTCTTTTTAATTAATTCTAATTTGGATTATATTCTAGATTTTTAGAAACATATTTAAAACAAGAAAATAGTATAGTGATATGAAAAAAAGATGTGTTAAATTAATTGTATTTGCTTATTTATTCTCTTTAATTTTATTAATAATAAGTTTTATTTATGATAAAAATATTATTGAGTTTATAACTTCTAATAGAATAGAATTTCTTAGTTATTTTTTTACCTATTTGGGATATGTGACAGAATGGCCTATCTTGTTTTTTGTTACTCTTCTTTTCCTTTATTATAAGAAAAGAGATTTGTTAAAGAGATTTGTTTTTGTTTATTCATTAACTTTAATTATAATCCTAATTTTAAGACTATTAACTAGAATAGACAGACCAGATGTTTCATACTTAGAAATAGACTTCTTAGCTTTTAAGTATTCTTTCCCAAGCGGGCATGCAACAACTATATTTTTGTTATTGCCTTTATTTATTAGCCTATATCCGAGAAAAAAATATATATTTGTTATATCTGCTTTTATAATGGCTTTATCAAGATTATATATAGGGGTTCATTATTTAAGTGATATTATATTTGGGGCATTACTCGGATATAGTTTAAGTTACTTATTATTTATAGAATGTAAAAACAAAAAAAGTGATAAGAATAAGAAATTGAATAAGAAGTTCTAGAAAATAGTATCTATATTGATGTATATTGGTAAGCTATATAAATTTATACGTCTAGTATGTCCTTTGGGGGTTATAATATGAGATATTCTTATGAGATAAAATGTTTAATGAATAATGAAAGATATAAATATGGTAAATATTTATTGAATCATATTTTATCTGGAGAAACTCCTTCAAGGCACGTTTTAAATTCCCTTTATGGAAATAGAGAGGATATTATTTATAAAGGTTTAGAGGAGTTTTATTCTAGCTTTACACCAAGACTAATAAGAGAACATGATAAGGATGCCCCAACTGAGATATCTGATAGAAGAGACAGGATAGAAAGAGACCCTAATTTTCAAAAAATACAGTCAAGATTATTATCTTGGGAATTGCCTAGTACAGAAGAAATGAGATTTTTATTTGGGGATTATGCTGAAAGTGTTAGAAAAGTGTATAGATTATTTCTTGAAGCTGGAATAAAAAGAAAATGTGGACTTTCTGTTACAGCTCACCATAACAGGGTTGCTGGTGTGGCTTATGCTCTAATGAATAATGGGGCAAAAAAGGAGTATGAATCTAGTGCTAAAGGCGGCTTACATGATGCATTAGAAGATTTGCTTCCTTCTTTAAGGTATGAAGATAGATTTCTTTATTTTTTTAAAAGACATAAGTTATATGGATTAAAAGGTTATGACAGATTTGTTAATGAGTACATACCTGAGAATTTACAAGAAAATGTAATTTTACTAACAAATCATTTTGATCTTATTTTGAAAGACATAAATTCTAGGTTGGAAAGATCTGGTAAGATAATGACTAAAAAAAATTTAATGAAAGAATTAAGATCCTTAATAAAACTTAGTAAGATTGGTAGGTATGCTCAAGATCTTTATTCAATGATAGAGTATAAAGAATTACCTGGAGATGTGTTCCAAGAGGTTATGTGGATTTGTTATAATGACCTGTACATTAGAACAATGGCTCAACAATGTCATAATGAGGGAGACTATAGAACTTATCAAGAAAAGGCTATTGATTTGGATGACAATCATAATGGTAAAGATGCACTGGACATGAGAGCTAGACTTAAGAATACAGTCAAGATGGCTGCTTGGGCTATAGAAGGTAAAAAATTAAAATCTACATGGCCTCCTTTAAATAATCATATTAGAGAGATTATGGAAAATGCATTAGTTTATGCTGAATACGCAGTTATTAGAGACTTATTACAGGAACAATCCCAGCAAGATTTTTTTGTTTCTGCCTTAGGAAAAATTAGAAGTTTAGAATCTGTATTTTATGTGTAAAAAGATTTTATTTTTAAAGTTCTGCGAATGCAAGTTTCCACTCCAGATAAGACTGATTTACATTAGGTATCTTATATTTTATATCTATTTTGTTTAATTCTTTTTTGATGTAAAGGGCTTGTTTTTTTACTTTTGATTTGTCAAATTTATGATCCTGAAATTTAGTTTTTGGCTTTGGTACAAATGGATTTATTGAAACATAAATAGTTCCTTTAAATTTCTCTTTTATTTTTTTTATTAACAAAAGCATTTCATCCAAATCTTTTTCTTGTTGATCTGGCAATCCTATCATAAAATAACATTTTAGTTTTTTAAAGCCAACTTCATTTATATCATCTATAAACCTAAAGATAAGGTCATCTTTAGTAAACTTACAAATCTTGAATCTTATTCTTTCATTTGCTTCAGGAGCTATTGTTAATGTTTTCTGATTGCCTTTTTTTATTAAATTTAAAATCTCTTTATTCATCATCTCTATTTTTATAGAGGGTATTGAAAAATCTAGGTTTTTGCTTAATAGGTATTCTAGAATTTCTTTCCTTTGGGGATGAGTAAAAGAGGGGCTGTATATTATTACCTTGTTTCTTTTATTTATTTTAATGCCTGCATCTATTATCTTTTTTATATTTTCAAAAGACCTGTATTTTGTCTTTTCATAAAAACTATTGATAGGACAAAAGTTACAGTTAAATACACATCCTCTTTCAATTTCTAACATAAAGACCTTACCAAAAACAAATGTTTTGTCAATTTCTTTTGGAAAGGGCTGATAAATAGCATAATCTGCCTTGTTTAAGTCTACTGAAGCAATTTTTATTTTGTTTTTGTCTGTCTTATCTGAATTGTTCTTATCTGGTATATAAACTCCAGGTATCTTTATTATCTCTTTTAAGAACTTGCTCTTATCTTTTGTTTTTTCATATACTCTTAAGATCTTTATTAAGGATTCCTCACATTCTCCTATCAAGAAAAAGTCTATGTATTTTTTTAAGGCATTTGGATTTAGATTAACACAAGGACCGCCTGCAAATATGATCTGTTCTCTTTTTTCCTTATCTTTGTCAATATGGTTCTGTTCTAATATCTTAAAGAAGTTATAGTAATCTGGTTCATACTGGAATGTGAAGCCCATAAAATTAGATTTTAAGCTATTTTTGTCTAGAAAATGTCTTGTACATATCCAATTTCTTTGATTGTTTACTATATTATATATAATTAAAGGAGCCAGACAATAGACTCCTCCGTAATAAAGGTTAGGATAGACTATGTCTAAGGAATTTATGCTTTTATTCCAGGATTTCTGAAATATTGGCTCTTCTTCAGGAATTGGCTGTTTCATTTTATGTTTTATAGAAATATAGGATATTAAAAGGATATGTTTTTTAATTTATGTGCAAACTGGTTTAATTTATGTGCAGAATTTAGTTAAAGTGCAAAGCCTTTGTAACCAAAAAGTTTATAAATTAGTTTTAACTATAAAATAACAACAAAATAGTATAAATTAGATTCAAAACTTAATTAGGGGGTTAAAAAATGAAAAAGTTATTTTTAGGTATATTTTTAATTTTATTAGTTTTTGGCATCGGATATGCTGAAAATAATGGGTTTTTAGTTCTGTCAAATCTAGTAAATCCAACAATCGTCCAAGGTAATACTGGAACAGTTACATTTACTGCAACAAATACAAATACAACTGCAAATATGACTCTTCAATTTATAATTGATCAACCAGTTTATAATACTAATTACCTTACTGCTTCACCGATACCAAGTACGCAATTAAATTCTGGTTCATCACAAAGTTTTAGTTTTAATGTAATAACTGATTTAAATGATCCAGCAGGTACGTATTTAGGTACAATACATGTCGTTGATACAATCACTACAACTAATAATGCAACTTTAAGTTATAGTGTTATTGTTCAACAACAGGGTCCTTCTATTACAATCTCTGAATTAGATGATAACGGAGATTTTTTAATAAGTGGCCCTGATGATAATGATGTATCAGGAACCTTTATTATTAATAATAATGGAAATGTTAATTTAACAAATGTACAGATTAAAATAAATGCTACAGGTGGTGCTTTTACAAGTGGGAGTAAAACAATAACATTTAAGATTAATGGAAATACAGCTAATCTAAATACAATTTATTCTTTAAGTCCAATAAGTGTTGGTACAAGTCAAACTGTAAGTGTAACAGCTATAATACCAAATAATATGAATATTAATACTTATGAGGGAGATATAATTATAACTACAGAATATTCCGGGGCAAATGCAACATTTCCTTTGTTAGTTAGGGTTGAACCACCAATCTGTGAAGATGGAAGAAGAAGTAATAGCAATCCTGTTAATTTTGATGAAGGATATTTAAAGGTTGATATTGATGAACCTGGTGATGGGGATGATTTTAAACAAGGTGGAGGAATTGATATAGAGGTCGGGGTTACTAATGATGATAACAATGATATGGATGTTGTTGTAGAAGCAATATTATATGATGTTAATGAAGATAATGAAATTGTAACTGTCGAATCAGATTCAAAACAGATAGAGGGAGATGGTGGAGATGAAAATTTTGATTTAACTTTAACAGTACCATATGATGAAGATTTAGATGACAGTAATGATTATGTATTATATATCAAAGCTTATGAAGATGGTGATGAAGATAAAAACTGTGAGTATGATGGTGTGGATTTAGAATTTAATAGAGAAAGCCATGAGGTAATAGTTGATAGCTTTACAATTACACCTACAGTCACAAGTTGTGGTGATTTAGTTAATTTCAATGTTAATGCCTTGAACATAGGTGAACAAGATGAGAATAATGTTAAAGTAACCTTAAGTAATAGTGAACTAGGATTAAGTTTAAATTCAAATGAATTTGATTTAGATGATTATAATGGAAATGATAATGAGGCTTTGAAATCATTTACTTTTACAATACCTAATAATGCAGAAGAAAAGGAATACTTAATAGAAGCAAGAGTTTACTATGATGATCAAGATAAAAGTAATTCAGAATATGGAACATTGACTGTTTCAAACTGCCAGCCAGTTGAAGAACAATCATTAGTAGATATAACTCAGACAAGTTTCAGTATAAATAAAGGGAGCTCTTTAAGCATACCTGTAGTAATAACAAACAATCAGAATACAGCCAAGACATATACAATTGAATTTAATCCTGAAGGTTCTTGGGCTGATGATGTAAGTGAAACATTAACAGTAAATGCAGGACAGACATCAACAGCATATTTGGATGTAACACCTTTAACAAGTGCTTCTGGAAGCCAGACAGGAACGGTTACTGTAATGTTAAATGGAGATGTTGTTGGTAGTGAAGATGTAACTGTTAATATACAAACAACAAGTACAACACCCGGTGGAACAGGAGCAGCAACATATACACCAACAAGTGAGTTTTGGGACAGTTTAAAATCCAATACAGTATTCTGGATTATAGGGGACATAATACTAGTAATTTTAATAATTTTAGTATTGGTCTTGATATTTAGGAAAAGATAAGAAAATAAAACTTTTTCTTTTTTTTATTTTATAAAAACAATAAATTTTTAAGCAAAGAGTTTATTTTATTAATGTGAAAAACCTGAAAGAGAGATTAAGGAATAATAAAATATTGAAGAGAACTTCTGATAAAATAAAAAATAATAAGATAATAAATAGGACTAGGGAACATATCAAGAAGAATAAGATATTAAATGAAACAAAAGATAGGATTAGGAATAATAAGATTGTAAAACATAGCTATGAGCATAGGTATTTTGGTGCTGCTTTAATTCTAATTATTATTCTTATTACTTACAGTTATTTGTTTAAGGGCTTTATTTATGAAGTTGTAAACAGTGACATAAATGGAATTACTGATTTTATAAATTCATTCGGTAATCTATCTATTTTTATATTTGTTGCTTTAATAATACTAGAGAATGTATTGGCTCCTATTCCTGGATTAATATTGAATGTGGCAGGGGGTATTGCCTTTGGCCCATTTTTAGGAGCAGTCTTATCTATAGTTGGAAACATGATTGGTGCTTCTTTATGTTATTTAATAGCTAAGTATTTTGCTAGAAAGTATGTTGAAAAGATACTTGATGAAAACAAAATGAAGGTATTTCATAAATACAATGAAAAATATGGGCATTTTGTTCTTTTTATATTAAGATTGAATCCTTTAACATCGTCTGATATCTTTAGCTATTTGGCTGGATTAACAAAAATGAAGTATAAAAATTTTATAATAAGTACTACATTAGGAATAATACCTACTATGTTTGTTTTGTCATATTTTGGTGATGTCTTTATTAAGAAAAGCCCAGTACTAATTTTGATATTTTTGATATTGACTGTTTTATATTTATTAGTATTAATTTATGGAGTTTACATGATAAGCAGAAAGAAGATACAGAGTAAGTTAAGCAAAATTAAAAAAAGCAAAGAATAGTTAAAAAAGAATTTAAATTTAAAAGAGCACGCGTCAGGATTTGAACCTGAGAATAATCGGGTACTACTTTTATTGCAGCCGATCGCGTTGACTACTTCGCCACGCGTGCATAGATTATTGAGAAACATTTAATAATTTAAGCCTTTCGGAACGCTATTTTTTCTTCTTTTTCTTGGGCTTTGATTTCTTCCTTTTTGATTTGCTCATAGTATTTATATCTGCTATTACTTCATCAATTTCTTTAACCATAAATTTAAAGCTACCCTTTCCTAGTCTCTTAATTTCATCTTCAATCTTTATGATGCCGTCTAAGGTTTCATTAAATAGATATCTTGTGGGCCTTACAGCAACCATCTCTATAAAGAGCTTTCTATCATCTACCATTACATGTACTCTTTCTTCTTTTATCATAGGTAAAAATGTAAGCTGTACAAGTAATCTTAACATTGCTGAAACTAAAAATAGAATTATTAAAGAATAAACTCCTGAAGATAAGCGTGTACTTAAATAACCCCCTATTAAACCTCCAATAAGCACAAAAGCACCAAATACTACATTAAAGTAAGCTATACATCTTGCTCTTTTTCTAGGACTTACAGCATCAAATATAAAGTTAAATGTACTTAAATCAAAACCTGCCCAGCCAAATCCTGAAATTGCTTCTGCTAACATTATTAAAAAGAAATTTCCATTAAATATTGCTGCTGTCAACCATCCAATAGGTATTAAAAATAATATTAATGAAGATACTGTCATTATCCTTTTATTTCCATATTTATCACTGTACTTACCCCAATATGTTGATGTAAAGAATCTTACAATTAAAGGAGTTAGTATTATTATGGTATATTGAAGATATGAAAAGTGAAGATGATTTAACATATAAACTACAAAGAATGGAGCAGCAATCATAATTGAAAAAATCATTAAAGATCTAAATATTACAAATTTGCCAAAGTTTGTATGTGGTAATTTTTTTATAAATTCTGTAAATGTAAATGAATCTTTTTCTTCTACTATATATAGTGGTTCTGTATGTTTTGATAGAAAATACCATGAAAAGAATCTTGCTAACATGGCTATTGTAAACAATATTGAAAATCCTAGCCATACATTAATTTCTGTAAAAAAATTTAGGATAAGTCCTGCTGATAATATTGAAAAGAAAGAAGTTATTCCTAAGATTTTGTTTCTTTTTCCAAAATAAATGCCTCTTTCATTTTCTTTTACTATGTCACCCATTAAACTGTTCCATGCCGGGTTTACAAAATAACCGCACAAAACATATATTGAAAATATTAATGTTAAAATTAAGATATTTTTTGTTAAGAATGGAACTATAAACATTGGCAGCCATGTTAATGCCTGTATAAATACTCCTATCAACATTATTAATTTTCTTTTTTTTACAGTATCTGTTACTTTTGCAGATAATATCTGAAATAAAGAAGCTACAAATGTGGGAAATGAAGATAAGATTCCTATTTCTGAATTCGTTGCTCCTAGCTTTATTGCAAATGCAGGAATGAATTGTTCACCAAAACCAGCCATTACATTATAGGAAGAACCATCAAGAACAGAATATTTTTTTGTTTTTTCTCTTTGCTCTTCTGTTATGTTTTTTAGACCGTTTATATTTTTTATTTCCTTTTGAGAATTTTTATTAAGATTAATAAATTTATTATTAATCTCTTTGTTCTGATTATTCTTGACCTCTTTTTTTAAATCCATATGCTTTAAAGAATTCTGGTTTATTATAAATTTTTTGGATTTATCTATAAAGTCTTGATATCTATTCCTTTTTCTTGAATTTCTCTAAAGGAAAGTTTCTGCCATGGTTCATATTTTCTTTCTCTTTGTTGATCTTTAAGGGATTCTACTTGACCTTTAAAATGGGTATATCGGAAGCAGTGTGTAAAAAATTCTGCCATCAAATATTTATATTCTGGGCTCATAAAACCAAATCTTTTTCTTGCTATATTGTGTGCTTTTGGTAAATTTTTCCAGTATATTAATGCATTTTCTTTAGTCAGTATTCTAAATGCGGACAATAAGTTCTCTTTTAAAGATAAAGAATTTTTTTCTGTTTCTTTTAAGGGATTTATTAATTCTAATTCTTCTAGAACTCTTTTAAAAAATGCATCTGGACTATAAATTCCTTCCAATATTTTTATATAATTTTTTTCTGCCTGTTCAGCTGAAAAATGATAAGGTATAAAATTCATTATTCCATCTGAATTATTTCCTGAGCTATTTTCCCTAAGCCTGCCTTCTTCTTTTAATCTGTCTCTAAGATCTGCATATGTTTCTGCTATTAATAAACTGGCCATAACTAAAGGTGAATGTGTTGAATTAATAAAATTTATTAAAGAATCAGCTGATTCTAATGTATCATTATCAAATCCATAAATAATGCCCATCATTACTGATGCTCCTGTTTTTTGTGTTATATATCTTAATTTTTGTTCTAAAGTCCTTTCTCCTTTAAGATTTTGATGTTTTCTTGTTTGTCTTGATGATTCAGGATTATTTGTTTCTACACCTATAAATTGAGTGGTAAATTTTGTTTTTCTGAGCCAATATCTTACTTCTTCCATTATTTCTGATTCATCTGATATTGACATTGTAAGTTGTGTATATTTTTGGAAGTGATAACCTAATCTATTTTCAATTTTATCTATTTCTTTTAATAATTCTATATTTCTTTTAGGATTTCCTAAAAAATTATCATCTGCAAAGAATATTGTTTTTCTAGAACCCAAATCATAAAGTTGTTGTAATGCCTTTTCTATATGTTCAATTGGTGTTAATCTTGGAACTCTGCCAAATCTTCGTGGTATTCCACAGAATTCACATCTTTGAGGACAACCTCGGCTTGTTTGAATAATCATATTAACATAATTATCTAAATTTATGGAAGAATAATCAGGAATAAAAAACATTTCTGGTGATGTATATGTTCCTTCATAAAATAATGTTCCTTCTTTAGTGTGTCTTTCTTGTCTTAAACCTTCAATTACATCATGAATAACCATTTCTACTTCATTTTCTACTAAATAATCTGCTATATTAATTAATGGAGAATCTTTACTGACTGCTGTTCCGCCCACAATAAGAACTTTTCCTAGTTCTTTAACAAATTTGGCGTCTTCAATAAGGCCTTGTTCTTGTGCCATCATACCCCCTATATAGACATGATTAGCATCTTCTACCAAAGACTCTAAAGGTCTTGGATCAATATTTCTATCTACAAGAATTATTTTATCATAATATCCTTGATTTAAGTAATTGTATAAACCCATTAAACCAAGAGGAGGGAGTGTTACTTTCGGAGTTCCAAATTCGGTTCTTGGAAAATATTTTTCAAATCCCCTTTTTATACTCCAAAAGGTTTCGGCATAAATTTTAGGATACACTAAAACTGCCTTATTTGCTACTTTTTCTGCCATAATAATGTTATAAGAGTAAGATTTATTAAGATTATTATTTAAAAAGTGGGCCCGACGGGATTTGAACCCGCGACCTACAGCTTGCTTCTAGTGATAGAAGGCTGTCGCCCTATCCAGTCTAGGCTACGAGCCCGATGGAATAAATACTGAAATATATCTTTAAAAATCTTTTCAAAACCTTTAAATATCAAAATTCTTAGATTTATTGTATGTATAGCTTTAAAGAGATAGAAGAAAAATGGCAGAAGAAGTGGGAAGAGAAACAGGTATTTAAAGCTAAGGAAAGCAAGAAGAAAAAATTTATGATATTAGAAATGTTTCCATATCCTAGTTCTTATGGGTTGCATGTAGGTCATGCTAGAAATTATGTTATTGGTGATGTTTTTTCCAGATTTAAAAGAATGCAGGGCTTTAATGTTCTTTATCCTATGGGTTATGATAGTTTTGGATTGCCTGCTGAAAATGCAGCTATTAAAGAAGGAACACATCCAAAAGAATATACTGAAAAGTCAATTAAAAATTTTATAAGACAGCAAAAATTATTAGGATTAAGTTATGATTGGACAAGACTTGTTGCTTCACATACAAAGGAATATTATAAATGGGATCAATGGATATTTTTACAGTTCTTGAAGAAAGGACTTGCTTATAGAAAGAAGGCTGCTGTTAATTTTTGTAAAAAATGTAATACGGTATTAGCTAATGAGCAGGTTGTTAATGGAAAGTGCTGGAGACATTCTGATGTTGATGTTGAAATAAAATATCTTGAACAATGGTTCTTTAAAATAACTAATTATTGTGATGACTTGTTAAAAGGCCTTGATAAGATTGATTGGCCTGAAAATATTAAGGATATGCAAAAAAATTGGATTGGAAAAAGCCATGGCACTGAAATTATTTTTGAGATTCCTGAAATAGGAAAATGGCCTATATTTACAACAAGACCAGACACAATTTATGGAGTTACATTTATGGTTATATCTGCTCAACATCCAAGATTAATGGAGTTAGTCACAGAAAAACAGAAAAAAGAAGTCGAAATGTTTTTGAAAAAAGTAAAATCAACTAGTGAAAAAGACATAATTGATTTGGAAAAAGAAGGGGCTTTTACAGGAAGTTATGCTATAAATCCAATGAATAATGAAAAGGTTCCTATATACTGTGGAAATTTTGTTGTAGCTGAATATGGCTCTGGAATGGTGATGGCTGTTCCTGCTCATGATCAGAGGGATTATGAATTTGCTAAAAAATATAAGATTAATATTAAACAAGTTATAGAAGTACCTTTAGAGAATAAAGCCTATACTGGTGAAGGAAATTTAATTAATTCTGATAAGTTTAATGGAATAAATAGTAAAGAGGCTATTCAAAAAATTACTGAATATTTAGAAAAAAATAAATTAGGCAAAAAGAGTATTCAGTATAAATTAAGAGACTGGCTTATTTCTAGACAAAGATACTGGGGGTGTCCTATTCCTATAGTATATTGTGATAAATGTGGTATAGTTCCTGTTCCTGAAAATAAATTACCTGTAGAATTGCCTGATAATGTTAATTTCAAATCAGGAGGTAATCCTCTTACAACTAATAAGGAATTTGTTAATGTAAAATGTCCTAAATGTAAATCAGATGCTAGAAGAGAAACAGATACTATGGATACCTTTGTTGACAGTAGTTGGTATTTCTTCAGATACTGTGATAATAAGAATAGTAAAGAAATATTTGACAAGAAAAAAGTAAATTATTGGATGCCTATAAATCAGTATATAGGTGGAAGAGAGCATAGTACTGGACATTTGATTTATTGCAGATTTTTTACTAAGGTCTTTAAGGAAATGAAATTAATTGATTTTGATGAACCTGCTTTAAAATTATTTAATCAGGGAGATGTTAATAAAGATGGCTTAAGAATGAGTAAAAGTAAGGGTAATGTAGTTGATCCTGTGGAGATTATTGAAAAATATGGGACAGATACATTAAGAACATTCTTGTTATTTGTTTCATCTCCTGATTCTGTTTTGGAATGGAATGATAAAGAGATAATAGGAATACATAGATTTTTGAATAGCATTTATGAGCTTATTAATTTTAATTCTTTTAAAGACAATAAAAAAGATAAGATAATTTTAAGCAAGTTAAACAGAACAATTAAGGATGTTACAGTAAATATTGAAAATTTTGAGTTTAATAAGGCTCTAATAAAGATAATGGGCTTAGTAAATTACTTGGAAAGTGTTAAAGATAATATAAGCAAAAAAACATTTTTAGAGGTTTATGAAAAAATTATTCTAATGTTATCTATATTTAGTCCTCATATGTGTGAGGAATTATGGAATAAACTAGGAAATAAATCATTTATTTGTTTAGAAAAGTGGCCTAATTGTAATGAAAAATTCATTAATGAAAAACTAGAAATTTTAGAAAATAATTTTGAAAACCTTATTAGAGATATAAAATCAATAATAAAAATGATAGGTATAGAACAAAAAGAGATCTTGTTAATTGTTGGATATTCTGGAATGTACAAGAAAGAGAAAATAAACCAGGAGGATGAATTTAATTATTTAAAGGGTTCTAAAGAGATATTAGAAAAAGAATTTAATTGTATAATTAATATTTTAAGAGCTGAAGAATCAAAAGAGGAAAAAGCAAAAAAGGCAAAACCTTTAAAACCAGCCATAGTTATAAAATAAAAAATATTTTAAATAGGAAATTTGAACATTAAGATTAAGTTTTATCAAAATGGCAATAATCGATATTATAAATTATATAAAATCTGTAAAAATATTATACGTTTTAATATTATGTGTACTCTTTTATCTAGGCTCAAGATTATTTTCTTGGATTGCTGAAAAGACAATTCATGCTCTTGTTAAAAAGACTAAGACAGAGATTGATGATAAAATCATAAAAGGAATTCATGTTCCTGTTACTTGGTTATTGTCTTTTATTACTGTAAGGATATTTATTTTACCTTTACTAGATATACAGATATTAAACAGAATAAATGATTCTATAATAATTGCTTTTATAACATTTAGTGTTATAAGGATAGCTGATGTATTTATTGAAGAATGGGGTATAAAATGGGCTGCAAAGACAAAATCAACAATTGATGATGCTCTAATACCTTTGTTTCATAAATTTTCTAGAATAGCTTTTGCAATTATAGGTTTTATCTTGATATTACATGTCTGGCACGTTAATATTACTCCTTTCTTAGCAAGTTTGGGTGTAGCTGGAATTGTTCTTGCATTTGCTTTACAAAGCACTTTAGGAAATATATTTGGCGGCATTTCTATGATACTAGATAAAAATGTTAGTGTTGGTGACACTATAAAGTTAAGTAGTGGGGAATCTGGTGTTGTAGAAGATGTTGGAATAAGGTCTACTAAAGTAAGAAGCTTTGACAATGAGATTTATATAATACCTAATGGTAAATTAGCTGATAGTATAATACAAAATTATGCTCAGCCTGATATTTCTGAAAGAATTGTTATTGATTTTGGTGTTGCTTATGGCACTAATCCTGAAAAAGTAAGAAAGATTATTGTTGATGTTATGAAAAAACATAAAGAGGTTATGAAAAAACCTGAACCTAAAGTTGTTATTGTAGAAATGGGGGATTTTGCTTTAAAATTACAAGCTATATTTTGGGTTGATTCTTATAAAAAAAGATTTGATGTTAAAACAGATTTAGTTGAAAACATTTATAATGCTTTAAACAAGAATAAGATTGAAATTCCTTTCCCAACACAGACTGTTTATGTTAAAAATAAGAAATAATTTATATATAAGTTAGTTTAATATTATTTTGAGAAATTGTGAAAGCTTTTAAAAAAGAGGTACTATTAATAGTTCTTGTATTGATTTTAATATTTATAAGTGGCTGTGGTCTTTTTACAGGCAAGGCTGTACAAAATTCAGATAATAAAACAATTAATGAAACAGATATTACAAGTGATGCTGCTTCTGTTATTAATGGAACTAATGTAACAAGTGACGAGGCATATTCTAATCTTGATTCATCAGATACTGCTTTGGAAGATATTAATGAATTGCCTCAGAATATGGAAACACCACAATCTATAGATAATCAACAGATACAAAATCAACAAGATGCAGAACAGGAACAAACAAATTTAGAACCAGTTAAAGAAGAGGATAAAAGAATAACCTATCTAAAGAAGATATTAAGTTTCCCTGAAATTGATTTAACTAAAAGGTTAAAAGAGAGTTTACAATTAATATTTCCAGAAAGGGTTAAAAATGTATTTTCAAATATAATTAATGATATTAAGTTAGATATTAAAATAAAGATTCCTTTCTTTAAATTAAAAGAATATAGGAATGAAATTTTTAAGAATAGATTTGTAAAAGATGATTATAATATAATAAATAAGGAGAAGATATTTATTCCTGACTTAAATCTGAAGGTGACAGATTATTTAATTATTGATAATGTAAGATTGCCTTTGTATAAGGAAAGTTTAGGGGGGATTAGTGTAAGAAAAGAGGTACAAATTAAAGATAATGGTGGAAAGATAATTTATGGATTTAAAAATAATGACGTTTGGAGTAAAGATATTCAGTTCTTGTGGGAAATTGAAATTCCTTTAGAATATTTTAAGATAAATGATTTTGATTTAAACCAAGATTTTGAGGATTATTCTGTAATTTATAAGTTAAAGGGAAACAAGAATTATAAATTATCTTTTAATGATGTTAAAGAAAATTTTGGGGATATTTATGCGTCTTATGATAAAGATAAAAGAATATTAAGTGTTTATTCTGTGAAAAAGACATTAGAAAAGGATGAAGAAATTATTCTAGATCCTGAATGGCAGCTCGATGATCTTTATAGTTTAGAATTTGTCTCATGGGTTGGTTATCATACTCCTGAATATATAGATGTTGATGAGACAAGCAATTATCTTTATGTTGGAACAAATGCATTTGTTATCGAAGATATATCGGACAAGAGCAATCCTGTTGAAACAAGCCATCTTAGACCTTTGGAAATTGGCTTTCCGAGAAGTACTGTTGTTTATGAAGATTATGCTTATACTGTTTGGAGTAGTAAAGGTGTAAGAGTAATTAACATAAGTAATAAAACAAATCCTTCAATAGTATCAACAAACTTTGATCCAGCCTATAATTATAGATTATTATATTTGCAGTATCCTTATCTGTATGCCTTTGTTGAAAAAAAAGACATAAACTATCATCAAATACATATAATTGATATATCTGATCCAACAAATTTAGTTCTTTATGGTTCTTATAATTTATCAGGGTTTGTAAGTACTGTAGGTTTAGAATTCAGAGACGCTGTTTTTGATGGGGATTATGCTTACATTATTATTGGCCAGATAATGGGCAATGGTGTTTTTACAGATGGAACAAAACTCTTGGTTTTAAATATAGCTGATCTTCAAAATCCTGTTCTTGTTGGTACTCCTATAGTTTTGGGTGATTTTGATACTGGCCAGAATGAATATTATAGAAGATATTTACAGCTTGACAAGAAAGACAATTACCTTTACATAACTGGCTATTTTGCAAATCCAGAGGCAGGTATGAAAGTAGTAGATGTTTCAAATCCTAGTAGTCCTATCACAGTAAATGATACTTGGGTTTTACCTTCACAACATGGTAATACAATACCTATATCAGATATAGATATAGAAGGAAACTATGCTTATGTTACAGGTCATTTAAATAATAATATGTATATACTTGATTTGTCCAATCCACTAAATCCTCAGGAAATTGGAAATTTTAATTTACCTTTACCTTTTTATTATGGTAAGATATTTGATATTACTGTTAAAGGTAATTATGCATATCTTCATATGTGGGATAATTACGCAATATATATTGTTGATGTTTCAACTCCAGCAAATCCTCAATTATCAAGCACAATACCTTTCGGACATGATCATTCAGATGTCTCAGCACCTTCAGGAGATTATGTATTTATGTCTGTATGGGACTACCTTCAATTTTATACAGTTGATATGAGTGATCCTCAATCACCTATGGTTACTCATCGTGAAGAGACAAGGGGTGGTGGATTTGGTCTTGATGTAAAAGGAGATTATGCCTATTTAGCAATGGGTCCTGGTTGTTCATGGTGTGAAGTACCTTCTGGAGGTTTGCATATATACAATATTGTAAATCCTAATAATCCTGTATTTGTAGGCAATAGTTCGCAAACAAATGAGAGTAGTGGTGATGTTGATGTATATGTCGATACAATTGAGATGAAGGCATATGTTGTTGATGGTGAGACATTTAATGGAGAGGTTGGTGTTCCACCTATGTTTCAAAGCGCAACTCCTGGTTTAAGAATAATAGATGTATCTGATCCTAGCAATCCTGTTCAGCTTGGACGCTACAATATTACTGTAGGAGAGGGGATGGGATTAAGTGTGTATAAAGTTGGGAATTATGCTTATTTGACTGGAAAACAAGGAGGCCTTTACATAATTGATGTTTCTGATTCAACAAATCCTACCTTGGCTGCACATTGGATAGATTCATCTACAAGACCGATTCCTAATGCAAGAGGGGTTTTTGTAAAAGACAATTATGCTTACTTAGCATACGGCAAGAGTTTAAGAATATTAGACATAAGTACTCCTACAAATCCAACAGAAGTTACTAATTATCCATTTGATGAAGAAGCTAAAGATGTTGTTGTTGAAGGAAACTATGCTTATGTGATTACTATAAACGCATTGATTGTATTAGATGTATCTGATGTATTAAATCCTGTTGAAGTTGCATCTCAAGTTGATGTATTTTCAGTTGCACTAGTTCGAATTGACGTTAAGGGTGAATATATTTATGTTGTTGGACATAATATGGGGCTTTATACTTTCAGATTTACAGCTGGAGCCGGCGGCCAGACATGCAGCGACGGCACTCCACTCGGTGAATGCTCTGGCCAAGGAAATCCAGGAACAGCTGGTCCACCATATATGTGCATAATGAAACCGTCAGGCCCTGCATTAGTTCCAAAATGTGAAGAATGTGGGTGCCCTCAAAATAATCCTTATTGTACCTACTCAACACCTTATAATTTAGGGATAGCTGCTCCAATAGGTTCTTGTTTTAATCAGAATTTTACTCTAGTTTATATGAATGATCCTATGCTTACATGCAGACTTAATAGTCCTTTCTTGACAGGAAATATGAACACAACAGGTGGAGATATTGGAAACAATGGGGCTGATTTAGGAATTACATTGTTACATAATAATAAAATATTTTATTTATTTGGTGATGGTGGAAGTTCAAATGGAAATAATCCTTATGCTAATTCATCAAATGAATTTTGTCCAAATTTAAACTGGTATTTAGATAATAATAATCTTGCTTCTTCAATGATTGACTGGCAGATTACAGAGCCTGGTTCTCATGTACCTTCTGGAGCAATTAGTCTTAATGGAAATATTTATGTTTATATTATGCGTAATAATTGGGGGGGGCCAACAACAGAGAGTTCATATTTAGTGAAATCAGAGAATGATGGATTAACTTTTGAAAAACCTAATAATTTAGAATGGCCTGTATGGCCTGCTGCCTCGAAATTTATTAATATTGCACCAGTACAAGGGCAGTTAAATGGACAGGATGTTATTTTCTTTTTGGCAACTGGAAATTATGGAAGTTCACCTGTTTATTTAGGATATACAACAGATATTGAGAATATTAATGAGTATAGATATTTTAATGGCCTTGATTTAAATAATGATCCAACATGGACTACAAAT
>JAZDEO010000050.1:0-17784 GCA_043808705.1 archaeon
CAATAACACAAAATATATCAATAAAGCTTACAAGATTTCCTAGAAACATCAAACTCTTTATTAATAAAAGAAAAGCCATTATCAAAGCAAATTGTTTCAATAAATTAAACTTTAATAAAACTAGACAAAATCCAGTTACTAGATCTATTAACCCCAAGGCTTTGACTTCCATAATCTAAAAATTTTACAAAACTATTTAAATCTTGTTTATTTAGTCAATAAAATGTTCCAAATTAAAAACTTCACCCCAAGATCTTATCAAAATAATATTCTGCAAACAGCCCTAAACCATAATACATTAGTTGTTCTTCCAACAGGTCTAGGAAAGACAGCAATTTCAGTATTATTATCAATAGAACGCCTAAATAAATATCCATCATCAAAAATTCTTATTTGTTCCCCTACGAAACCTTTGTGTAATCAACATCTTGAATCCTTTAAAAAATATACAAATCTTGATCCAGAATTAATAGTATTATTTACAGGTGCTATAGAACCAAAAAAAAGAATAAGTCTTATAGAATCAGCTAAGGTAATTACAGCCACACCACAAACAATTGCGTCCGATATTAAGAACAATAGACTATCCCTAAAAGACTTTTCCTTATTGACAATAGACGAAGCACACAGATCAAGACAAAGATTTGCTAACACCATTATAACAAAAATTTATAGAGAAACTTCTCAATTTCCAAGAATTCTAGCATTAACAGCCTCTCCAGGAGGAAGTAAAGAAAAAATAAATGAGATAATAGAAAATTTATTTATAGAAAAAGTCGAGATAAGAACTGAGACCGACGAAGATATTCAAAAATATGTTCAGGAAAAGAATTTTGAATGGATAACAGTTGAACTCCCAAAAGAACTAAAAGAAGTCCATTCTTTGATGAAAGACTTTTACCGAGAGAAATTACAGGAATTAAAAAAATTAGGTTTTACAAAACCAGTTTCCTTAATAAACAAAAAAGATCTTTTACAACTACAAAGACAATTTATGCAGGAAATAAAAAACAAGAATCAAATAGCCTATTATGGTATTTCTCTAGTAGCCCAATTAATGAAACTTTCTTATTGCATAGAATTATTAGAAACCCAAACACTAAATTCATTACAATCATTCTTCAAAAAACTAGAGCTAGAAACAACAAAAGCCTCTATTATTATCTTAAAAAACAAGAATATGCAGAAAGCAATTCAATTGACAAATTCCCTAATTGAAAGAAACATAAATCATCCAAAAGTCGATAAATTAATTTCAATAATAAACGAACAAATTTCAAAAAATCCTGATTCTAAGATAATATTATTTACAAATTATAGAAATACTGTAGATGAATTATTAAGAATTTTAAATCTAAATAATCTAAAAGCCGCAAAACTTATAGGCCAAAAAGAAGGTTATACACAAAAACAGCAAATCTCAATAATAAAAGATTTCGAAAATGGTATTTACAATATCCTAGTTTCGACGTCGGTGGGAGAGGAGGGACTCGATATAAAAGGATCTGAAATAGCTATTTTTTATGATAATGTTTCTACAAGCATAAGAAAAATCCAAAGAGCTGGAAGAGTAGCAAGACTCTCTTCAGGCAAAATAATATTCTTAATAACAAAGGATACAATAGATGAAGCATATTATTGGAAATCCAAGAGAGAGGAAAAAAAGATGCATAATATTCTTTACAATATGCAAGATAAACACAAAACAGAAACTCAAAAAACATTAGATTTTAAATAAGACTTTCTTAAATTTATTTACAAATTTTAGTGCAACGATGCCGAAGGCAAAAATTTCAATTGCGAGTCCGCCAAAGAATCTTTATCTATAATGTTTATTCCAATATTCTTTCACAACATCAAAGCTTTGCCTTTTGAAGAGAGTTTCTGGTTTTGTTCTGTCCCCACCAATTAATCCCCAATGAATCAGCGTTCCTTGACCTGCTTCTTGATAATCATATAAATCAATAGAAACCCCTATCACTTTAGGATTTTCAAGAAGGATTCGCAAAGAATTCAAATATTGCTCTTTCTGCCATTCTTCAGAATAACCCTCTGACCTAGGATAGTTGAAATATAAATTATCAGTATTATCCGCAGGATACCCCATCGCCCAAACAAAGATTTTTTTGTCAATAATGGACCATTTATCTAAAACTGTTTTCAAATCTCTCCATTCATCTATTTTATCATAAAAACCGCTGGCGATATTAAATCCAAATGCATCAAAACTGACATTTGCTTCTATCATCCGTTTAACAAAATCTGCAACAGGAATTTTTCCAAAATCGCCAGTATTGTCAAGGGATTCTTTTGGTCTAAATTCAGTGGGTGTAAGGGGGATAACAATCTTTGCATCCGGGTCTTTGTTTTTAATCAATTCTGTCTCCCATTTTATCCAGTCTATAATCCATGCATTCGTAATCTGCTTATTTCCTATTTCATGGCCTGCAAAATTTGATTCAAGCTCTATAAGGTATATGTCAATAGAAATATTCCTTACTTTTGCCTGCCTGACTGCTTCAATAACAAATTCACCATATTCCTCCTTGAACTTGCCATCTAGGTCGTTTTTGTCCACCCATGTAGGAATATTTTCCGGATTCCAAGCCAATACATGTAGTATGCCAATCCTCAGCATTGAATAGGCATAATCTTTTGTATTATCTGGAAATGCGTCATCCCAATCCCACTGGTCATCGGCAGGCTCTAATTTCGACCAATCATCAAGATATATTGGAATTGTGTTTATACCCAATTCCTTGGCAAATTCGCCCCCCGCATTCGGACCTTCACCATCATGTAACATAAACTTAGCATTTATCGCAGATTGTTTTTGCAACTCCACTTCAAAGACTGCCAAAGAAAGGATTCCAACAATAATTATTCCGATTATCGAGATTAAAATAAATTTAATCATATTAGATGGAGATGTTTATATCTTAATAAACATTATGTTGTTTTGTACCTATAAGGCGGACTCGCAATTGAAAAGGTATTATACTCTTTTAGGCACGAACTATTTTTTGTTTCTTTTTTTAACACTTTTAAAAAAGTATAAAAACCTTAAAATCTACTAAAAAAAGAATGTCAAAAATAATAGCAGACTTTAGAGAAAAAGATATCATCTTTGAACTTCAGAAAAAGCATCTAGATGTAGAAGTTAAAAGTTTAATATCAGCAGACTTTATAATTCAAGTAAAAGATTTCAATAATAACATAAAAGAATTAGGAATAGAAAAAAAAACTCAATCAGATTTTTTAAATTCAATTATTGATAAAAGAATTCTTAATCAATTAATCTCTTTAAAGGAAAATTTTGCTCTACAACTCTTAATTATAGAAGGTCAAGAAAATATTTACAGAATAAGGGATTTTCATCCAAACGCAATTAGGGGAATGTTATCATCAATAGCAATAGACTTCCAGATTCCAATTTTACATACAGAAGGCTATAGAGATACAGCATCCTTACTAGAAATTATGTCACAAAGATTAGATAAGCCTCGTAAAGAAATCTCACTAATAACAAAAAGAAAGCCTCCAACCTTAAAAGAACAACAAGAATTTATTATTCAATCTCTCCCCTCAATAGGTCCTTCACTAGCAAAATCCTTATTAAAAGAATTTAAAACAGTAAAAAAAATAATTAATGCATCAGAAGAAAGATTAAAAAAAATAGATAAAATAGGTCCAGTAACAGCAAAAAAGATAAAAGAGGTTACAGACACAAAATATTTAGATTAATTCAATCTTAGAAGAACTTTTTTCACAATAATGACATCTTAATATCAAAGGACTTTTTGTAACAACATAAAACCTAGTCTTAACATCCTCATGTCTTGTTATACAATTAGGATTAAAACATATAACCGTATTCTCAATAACATTTGGAAGTTCTACCTTCTTCTTACTAATTACATTATAATTAGAAATCTTATTAATAGTAGCATTTGGTGCTATTAAAGCCACTTTATTTAATTCATGTTCCCCCAAATCTAGGTTCTCAATTTTTAAAACATCCTTTCTTTCTAGTTTTTTGCTATCATATCTAACACCTAAAGTGTAAGGATTTTCTTTATTATCCAAATTTAATATATTTAAAACCTCTTTGCCCTTTCCAGCTTCAATATGGTCAATTACAAATCCCTCTTTTATCTTAGTAATTCTTTCATCCATTTTTAGCTCCTAAAACCAAAGCCAATAAGGCCTTTCTTACTGTAACCCCATTTTTAGCTTGTTCAAAATATAAAGCAAATTTAGTATCATCAAGTTCTTTAGAAATTTCATTAATCCTAGGTAAAGGATGCATAATCCTTAAACTAGTCTTAGCATTCTTCAATATCTTTTTATCTAAAACATAAATAGATTTTATCTTTTCATAATCATAAGCACCATCAGGTGTATCTGGAAATCTTTCTCTCTGTACCCTAGTCATATACAAAACATCTAATCTAGGAATTATTTTCTGTAAATTTAAAAAATTATGTTTTTCGTATTTAGCCTTTCTTTCATCTAAAACTTCTAATACATATCTAGGCATCTCTAAATTTCCAACATTAATAAAAAATAAATTACAATCATACAAAGCTAAAGCACAAGCTAAAGAATGTACAGTCCTTCCTAGTTTTAAATCCCCTACTAATCCTACATTTAATCCATCTAATCTTCCAAATTCTTTTTTAATAGTATACAAATCCAATAAAGTTTGAGTAGGATGTTGATTAGTCCCATCACCAGCATTTATTACCGGAACATTAGCAGCTTCAGCAGCTAATCTAGCTGTTCCCTCTAATTTATGCCTTATAACAATAACATTAGAATATCTTTCCACCATCTTTATGCTGTCCCATAATGTTTCTCCCTTAGCCAAAGATGTCACATCAGGGTCAGAAAAGCTAAGAACATTTCCTCCTAATTGCTTCATAGCGGAATCAAAACTAAATCTCGTTCTTGTACTAGGCTCCATAAATAAACTAGCCATAACCTTCCCATTAAGTAGATTACAATCTTGTAAATCTTCAAATTTTTTGGCATATTCAAGAATAAAGTCTATTTCTTCTTTAGATAATTCAGTTATAGAAATTATATCCTTTCCTTTAAAATTAATTATATTCATTCCAAAATAATTAATCCAGTTAAGGGGTAAATAAAGATTGTGTATATCTAAAATATATTTTATTTTAACATATATTTTTCAATCTCAGAATAAGTAGGTCCATCTTTACTTAATTCACTCTTCATTAACTTAAATTCTTCAACTAAAAACTCTTTTTCCTCAATCTCTATCTTTAACTTTTCTAAAAACTTTTTCTTATCTTTAATAAATTTTACTCTTCCTAATGTAAGATGAGCACTAAATTCCTGATCCTTTTCAGATAAATCCAATAATTCAGAATCAATTAACTGTTGTAATTCAATAACCTTTTCTTTAGGATTTAATCCAACCCATACTACTCTTATGTAACTTTCATTAGGAAAAACCCCTATTTTACCTAATTTAATCTTAAAACTCTTAAATTTAATATTCTTTAATCTCTCTTTGACATCTTTTAATAAATCCTCATCAACATCCCCTAAAAATTTCAAGGTCAGATGCAAATTTTTCTTAGCAACAAAATGTATCTTAGAATTATTATCTCTAATCTTATTTTCTATTTCAAATAAATAATCTTTAATCTCTTTTGGAAGTTCAAAAGCAATAAAGCATCTCATTTTAACCTCTTAAAATATAATCTAATTATTATTCAAAAATCTCTAATATATTTCTAGCAATTTTAACAGTTATTTCATTAACATCCTTATCTGGATTTACTTCAACAACATCAATTCTTCTTAAATTCTTTAATAATTTTAGTCTTTTTAAAAAATAAAACAATTCTCTACTCGACATTCCTCCAGGCTCTAAATAACCGGTTCCAGGAGCATATGCCGGATCTAAAACATCTATGTCTATACTTATATATAAATCAGAAAACTCCCTACATATCTCCATAACGCAATCACAGCTCTCTTTAATCCCTAAATCAAAAATCTTATCCATATTAAAATATTTAATCTTGTTCTCCTGTAAAAATTTAAGTTCATTATTATATACTTTTCTAGTTCCAACATAGACTAAATTCTCTTTCCTTAAGCTTTTTTCATCAACAAGTTTCCTAACAAAATCCTCATGAGTAATAGTTTTAGTATAAAAATCAGCATCAACATGAGCATCAAATATCAACAATCCCTTATTTCCGCCTTTCATTCCTCTAAACAAAGAATAGGTAATACTATGGCTTCCTCCTAAAAAAATAAATCCCTCTGTTTTTTCAATATTCTTTAAATTTAGATCTTCATCTCCTGTAATTTTAACTTCTTCAGTCTTTAAATCCCTCAAAATAGCATTAGGAGCCTTCTCACTACCTTTATTTCTATTCATACTTCCCAAAGAATCTGGAATCTTTACAATCTTCATAATACTTAAACATAAATAAGCTTTATAAACTATGTTTTTTTTAAAAATCTTAAGGTTTAATAAAATTAATCTTTAGGATAAGAATATTCTTTTGATTATTTTTAGTGTACAATATATATGGAGGTTATTAACATGCCAAAAACATCAGCATTAGTTGTCAAAAAAGGATCTAAAATAAAACTAGACTACGAGGGAAAATTAGACAATGGAGAGATATTTGATTCCTCAAAGCATGGTGATCATTCACATCCATTAGAATTTGAAGCCGGTTCAGGTCAAGTTATAAAAGGGTTTGATAAAGCTGTAATTGGTATGAAAAAGAATCAGGAAAAAGAATTTAAATTAAAACCAGAAGAAGCGTGCGGTAATTATAATTCAGACTTAATAAAACCAATTCCAAGAGATAAACTGGCCTCCAGGGCAAGAACCAAAAGTAGGTATGATGCTAATGATGATGCTTCCAAAAGGCATGCAAATGCCAGATAAGATAGTAGAAGTAACAGATAAAGAATTAAAACTAGATTTAAATCATCCTCTAGCTGGAAAAAATCTAAACTTCAAAATAAAAGTATTAGAAATTAATTAATTTTTATTTTCCAAAAAGCGTTAATAAGCTTCATTAACAATCTTGTTTAATTCTTTACTTTTATTTCTTATAGGTTCTAATAATTTATTAACTTCCGAAGCCAAAGCATTTTTCAAATCCAAAGGATGCAATTCCTTTTTAACAAAAACATCTTCAATCTCATTATAGTTACTAAAGATCAAATCCCCACCATATTTCTTGTCTCTTTTAACAATAAATTTCTCGTTCCTATCTTGTTTAATTATCATAACAACATATTTCAAGAAAGCCAGTACTCCATTATTTTCAATTACTCCTTCAGGACAATAAGCCTTTCTGATCTTTTCATCAACAGTTTTTTCATCATCCAATAAATCAATCTTGCTGCTCTCTATAGAAGCACTCATCTTCTCTCCAATTAAGCCAGGTATCATAGGAGTCATAATCTCAACTCTAGGCTTATATCCTAGTTTAGGTAAATTCTCTCTTGCAAACATTAGTATCTTTCTTTGGTCAACCCCTCCATACTGTATGTCTACATCCAAATAAACTTCATCTAAAGCCTGCATAATTGGATAAATCAATCCAGACAGCATAGGATTATCTCCGAATTTTACAACCTCTGAAGCTGCTTTTTTACAGTCATGTATTGTTGTAAATGTCGACATTTTAAATACATCAAGAACATATTCCTTTCTTAATTGAAAATCAGACCCCTTTATAATATTAAAGTCTTTTATATCAACATCTATAGCTTTAAACATTAAGGGAATAACAGCCTTATAATAGTTATATCTTTTCTCTAAAACATCCCATTTAGTATTATCTAAAGCGCCATGTAAATCAGCCAATAACAAAGTAACTTTAAGTCCCGCTCTTAAAAAATCAGATAATTTTAAAACCCATATAAAATAGCCTATATGTGGCCTTCCAGTTATAGCTGTTCCTAAGTAAACAGATAGTTTCTTCTTCTTTAATAATTCAACTAATTCTTTTTCAGTTACTATTTCCTCAGTATTTCTTTTTATTAATTCTAGTTTATTCATAAAATAAAAAGTTATTTAAGATAATATAAATTTAACTATTTCAATGAAATTTTTAAAAAAAAGATAAGAATAAAAGAAAAGAATAAATTTAATACATCATAGGAATAGGTGCCATGGGATTATTCAAAACCGTTATAGTAACATTTTCATAATCAACTAAAATGCCGTCACTCACTTCAAATCTAATAATATAACTTCCTGCTTGATTCCATAAAGGCGCCCAAGAAAATGTTGCAGTATTGTCATTATTATCAATAAATTGAGCGCCAAAAGGTAAATTTAAAGCACCAAAAGTTAAATGATCTAAATTATAATCATATGCACTTATATTAAATCTAAGTAAATAAGCCTCTTTTCCAGTTTTATTCCCAATTGGATTTAAAAAAGGAGCATAATTCTCATAAAATTCTTCTTGTAAACTATAATAAACTAATCTAGGATGCATTATATCTAATCCAGATCCGTTATCCTCTATGCTTATTATTCCCCAAAATTCTTCATTGCTAAAACTATCAGGTTGTGCTATTGGATCCCAACTTAGTGTAGAATATCCTCCATAATCATGCACTAAAGGATAATTTGCCTTCCACCATTCATCAGAATATTCCATAAATGTCCCTCCAATACAAACACTACAATCACTTAATTCTTGCCATGAGTGTAAATCCCAATCAGTCTGTGTTTCTTCATCCAAATATCCATTTCCAGGATTTTGCATATCATTAGTATGCCAGGCATCTATTCCAAATTCAGAAATATATAAAGGCTTAGAACTTAAAGGGCTATATTGATTAAAATAATTCTGATCTAAAAAAGAATATCCTGGAAAAACATTTGTTCCCCATACATCAACATAACTTAAAGATACATCATCAGCATGAACATTAGAATTTCCAATATTAAACAAGTTTCCATTTATTATTGCAACAGGATGATAATCATCTC
Organism: archaeon; assembly: GCA_043808705.1. GTDB lineage: Archaea > Nanobdellota > Nanobdellia > SCGC-AAA011-G17 > GW2011-AR20 > JAZDEO01. The sequence goes on from JAZDEO010000050.1 coordinate 9,014, forward strand.
CCTCTTCAATATAAGCAGCCTGAGCCATTTCATCACATAAGCTGTAAAAATCAGCAATATTTCCTTGATAAAATAAATTATTTTCATTACCCAATACCCACATCAGAACAGAGGGATGATTCTTATAAGAAGCAACATAATTTCTAAAGTCATTAATATAATATTGTCTTGTTGCATTGTCATTATAGTTAACATTTTGTCCAGGATATATAGGACTATAAGTAGGATCAATCCAATATCCCATAATAATTCTTATAGGTTTATTGTTATTATTGTAAGCAGCATTCAAAAATCCAATATTGTTTGCCTTACTCCATGTCCTTATAGTATTAGCATTCATATCCCTAAGAAAAGAAAAATCCCGGTTAGCCATATTCACAATTTGTGGATCATTAAACAGAATATACCCCCAATCTGGATTCTGCCCTATAGGTACAGCATTATATCCTACACCTTTAATCTTAAATTCATCATATACTCCATCATTATCAAAATCGGTCAATAAATCTCTCCCACTAATTCTAACAGGTCCATTAGACATTAATTTTCTAGTCTCTAATTTATTTCTACTCTCAACATCAACAGAATTTAATATAACAAAATCAATACATAACAAAAACAATATTAACAAAAATATTTTTTTCATCTTACTTTTAAACTTTTAAAAGAATATTTAAAGATTATCAATATTCTCACTATTTTTAAAAAAAAGAAAAATAAAATTTTTTAGTTTGCGTATCTTACTCTAAATGCATTAAAAGTCTGATCATAATATCTTAAATTTTCCTCTACTTTTTGAGGAAGAGTTTCAGTTAACATCCTTTGCGCTATTCCCATCTGTTCATTTAACGGTCTATCTAAATGTAAACTCTCTGCATTTATCCTAATAACATATCTCTCATATGGTTCCAAAGGCCTTTGATATTCTCCCTCAATATTATCGCACAAAATATTAATTGTATTCACATGTTCATATACATCAAAATGTAAACAAGTCTTTTTTATTAAAACCCCAAGATGATCTTTAATTTTCATTTTAATACCCCCCAACTATTTTTATATTCTTTCTAAATTCCTATCATTCGAGAAGTCATTTATATATTACCAATAATGAATATACTTATCTATATCTCACAATATATTTCACTATTGAATATATTTTATTTAAAAAATATATTCTTTTTCAAAAAGTTTATATACTTTAAGGTATTATAGCAATTGGGTGGTTAAGATGAAAAGAAAAATAATCAAACAAGGTCATAATACTTTAACTATAACTCTCCCATCTAAATGGGTAAAAAAACTAAATCTAAAAGAAAAGGATGAAATTGACATTATAGAAAGAGATAATTCTCTGATAATAAATGGTCAAGAAAACTTTAAAGAAAAAACAGCTACAATTGATATTACAGATTTTACAGTACCTTTATTATGGAGATTCTTTCAATCAGCTTACAGATCAGGTTGTGATGAAATAAAAATAATTTATGATCCTAACAAGAAAGAATATGAAGATGCATTTCATTATTATACAACTAACTTTGATTATGCAAAATTGGGTGAAAAGGTCCAAAATAAAAATGCCTTACCTATGATCCAATCAGTTGTTGACAGATTTCTAAGCATGGCAATAATAAAATCTGGTAAAGGTTACTGTATCATTAGAGAGATGGGTGATCCATCAATGAAGGAATTTGATAATTCATTAAGAAGAATCTTCATAGTAATCCTACAGATGTTTGACAGAATAACTGAAGCTATAAAAGACGAAGAAATAAGTGACAGCCATATTTGTAAAGAAATCCATACAATTGATTTAAACATAGACAAGTTTGTTGATTATTGTTGCAGAATAATGAATAAAATAGAAACATCCTTCCCAGGAAGAAAGAAATCTCTTCTATTCTCAACTCTATTTATATTAGAACTTCTAGGGGATGAATTCAAATACATAGGTAAACATCTAGCTGTTTCAAAAAAATCAGTTAAAGACACGCTTCAATTAATAGAAAGAGTTCGAGAACATTTTGAGATTTATTATAAACTCTTTTATAAATTTGAAAGAGAAGAGGCAATAAAATTTGGTAAAAACGATTTAGATATTTACAGTAAACATTTTGGAATCAAAAGGAAACTAGAGGGCGAAAGTAAAAGCATAGGCAGACATTTTATGTTAATAAGTAAATTTTTATTAGTGCTTGCAGAACTTAGAATAGAGATGGAATTTGATTAATTAATAAAAAATTTATCCAAACCATTTTCCAAGTCCTTCTTGTTTTTCTTTATCCTTTCCAAAAACACTCTCAATCATCATCTTAGTTAATTCTAAACTCTGCCTTAAATAAGGAGAAACCTCAAACTTCTCAGCCAAACTTACACTTGGCTCTAGATATTTTATAATGCTCCCTTCAGAAATAGTAAATATAATTTTGCCTCCACATTTTAAACATGTTCCAATCAAAGGTGGCCTTCTATATTTTTCATTACAATTTACACATCTAAACTGTTGCTGTGAAAACTTTCTTAAGTTTCCCCTAATATCTCTTAAAAAATGCCTATCAATAATAAGTCTAGCAACATCATTTTCGTCAACAGCTCTTATTTTTTCAGCCAATTTAATCTGTCCTAGTACTTTTTCTTCCATAGTAGGAATAGATTTGTAAGCACTTACTCTAACGCCTTTATTAATATTAGATATATGATGTGTAAATTTATACCCATAATATTCATCATCCTTACCTAATTTACTTTTAACCTGTTCTATCTTAATACCCCAAGGCTCTTTATATTCTAAACACATATTATAAAACTCCAAAGGATATTTATCAACAATATCCATATCAAACACCATATCATCTACCTCACTTGGAATTAAAAAAGGAGTAATAACTAAAGGAGTATCTTGTCTCGCCCCTCTATGGGCTGGTAAATATTTTCTAGAAAAATTTAGTAAAGCATCCATCAACAAAATAATAGCAATTTCATCACCATCAGCATCCCTTCTTACAGCACAATGAAACAAAGGATGTGCATAAAACCCCTGAGTTTTAGAAAACCCAATGATTCTTGCTATAGTCCCAGCAGAAATATGAGGAGCTAGTCCAATTATTAAATGCCCAACAATATCCTCTTTATTCTTTAAATTATAAAATCTTTTCTCTTTGTAAAAATTGTTTAATAGATCATCAATAAAATTAGCTATTTTAAACATAACTATATCAGCCCCTTCTTCATCAGAACCATCACATCCTGGCAAAACAACATCTTGAGGTTTTAACTCTAAGATTTGTTCATCATTCTCTAAATCATTTCCATAAATATCTCTTTCATAACCCATTTGCTTTAATTTTTCAATATTTGTTCCTATCTCCTTAGGCTTAAAAGCAGTTAAACATAATTCAGTCATATCATATCTTATAGTTCCATCTTTATTAACATAAACATTATGAATCGCTCTTAAAATTCCTTTACCCAAATTCTCGACAGTATGATCCTCATTACTTGTTCCTCTAACACCTTTAATAAGCTCAGGATAATTTTTTAATTTTAAATTCTTTAAAGCATTACTAAAATATTCTTTAATATCAATCTCATCTTTCTTAAACATCCTAAGAGCTCCATGTTTCTCACACATTTCTTCAGAATAAGTTTTATCACATTTATTACAATAATAACCCTTTGTACTTTTGTTATTACAAATTTCACATCTATGGTATATTGTATTCCTACTACATTTCTCACAATAGAATATTGGAAAATCTCCCTTAATCTTGCCTTTTTCTAAAGCAGATTGAAAGCTTCTTAATTTTCCTCCCTCTTCTCCAACAGGAAACAATATATGTGGACTTCCAGTCATTTTTCTCATCTTAGCCTTTTCAGGCCTTCCCATTCTTGCTCCTATAAAAGTTCCAGACTTATCCCTTAACTTTATCTCCAAATTATTATTAAGAATATCCAATACATCTTTTTCATTTAAATCCAGATTTTTAACATTACTTAATACATACAAAAAAGCCTTGCTATCATCATCCTCAATTACAACATTTTCATTATTTATAACCTTATGAGGTAATCCTATTAACTCTAAAACCCTTTTCGGATCCCTCTCTTTAAGATCTTTATCAATATCATATGCCAAAGGCAATATTGCTTTATTTTGTTTAACAATAACATACCTAAACCAATACAATAAGCTTAGAAACATATCCTTGTTTATATCATTCCAGTGATAAGTCCATCTAGGATGTAAAGGTATTTCTAATTTTAAAGAGATGTTTAAAGCATCCTCAAAGTTAATTTTTGTTGTGAAATCATTAAGTAACTTATTCAAAAAATCTTTATTTATATTTAGATAATTAGAAAGCTTTTCAATATCCTTTTCAAATTTCTTTTCAAATTTCTCCTCAACTTCTCGTAACCACCACTCTTCACAATATCCACAAGGCACTAGTAAATGGGCTCTATTAAAAAAGTCGCCATAATTTACTAAAATATCCCCTAAAAATAAAATCTCCTCAATCTCGTCATTAATCTTTAAAGCCTCATCCTCATTTTCTAAAAAAACAACATCATGATTCTTTAATTTAACAATTGGTCCTTCAATACTATCACAACTACTTAAAGCAGTTCCCTTTCCAGGTCTTTCAACTTTTAATTGAGTTCCAATAGCAATATAATTATCTAATACCCTCATAGTAACAGGGCTTATGCACATACTGCTTAATCCAGAATTCCTACATCTTCCATATCTTAATCTAAATCCTCCTGTTCTTAATGGATAAGTTAAAACAGGTCTTCCAGCAACAATATCTTTAATGAAAGTAAAATCAGGTCTTATCTTTATATTGCTCTCCTCTTTATCCTTCTCTTTAGACTTAACCCTCTTCTGTATCTTTAAAAACTCATCAAGAAAATTCCAATGCTTTAAATCAAAATCATTTCCCCATTTTCCTAAGGCTCTCCAAAGCTTAGGAGCCTTTTGTGTTAATCCCTCCCCTATGACTAAACAAACCCCATTCCTTAGTTTATTAGTTTCTATTCTTTCTAAATCCTTGTAATTAGAAACATCCAACTTCTCACTAGGATCTCCGTCAATCTGAACCTCTAAATGTTTAATCATAAAATCGCTTTCTTGTTCACTTGGAAAATACTGTAAATTGTTTATTCTCTCATGATAATCCGTCATCTCAATAAATATTCTTTTAATCTCCTGTTCACTAGGGTCATAAGCACTATATCCCATTTTTTTTCTAACATAATCTCCAATAATTACAGAAACACTTGCCCCTGTTCCGCCTGCACTTCTTATTGGCCCAGAAAAAAACAAAGCAACATATTCCTTTCCATCTCTTCTTTTTCTAATCTTTAAATTAGTAAACCCTTCTAAAGGGCTTGCAACAACCCCGTTAGTAACATAAGCTATTCCTACTCTAATTCCTACCTCCATAGCCTCTATCTTATCTTTAAACTTGCAAAATGTTTCCTTAGCAACCTCTTCACTAATCTTCAAAGCAACCCTCCAATCTAATTTACTATATTCCTTTTCCAACTCATATATTCTTTCAACAACACCAGAATTCTTTATTTGAGGTGCAACAACACTTATTAATCCCTCTACTCTTTCTGCCATATTTTTAGCCAAAGGAATCTCTACATCTTCAATAGGATCCAATCCTTTTTTTCTTGCATCCCTAGCAACATTATAAGCTAAATTAACCTTATCCTCAATTTCCTTAAAATAAATCTCAAATTCCTTATTCATTTTTACTAAAATTTAATATCTTTACATCCCTAGTTTGTAAATTTGTAATAATCACCTTAGAAGGTTCTGGTACAATTCCTCTTTTAGCTTGATCTCCTGTTTGTTTAGTCCAACACCCACATCCTAAAGTAGTAACCCCTCTATAATTCAAAACACTAGTTTTATGAATATGTCCTGAAACAAAAAAATCAGGAACCTTATCAATAACCAAACTATCTCCTTTAGTATCAGGTATGTATAAAGAAGATTCATGACTTGGTGCTAAATGTCTCTTCTGTAGTATGCTCTTCATTATCAAATCAGCCCTATCTAGTCTTCCATTTATTCTAACACTATCTATGTTTTCTGCCAAGTAAGGAAAACTAAACCCATGATATAATAAAACATTAAATCCAATAAAATTAGAAGAAGATGCTATATTGATGATACTAGGATTAGTTCCAATAATAACATTCTGTAATTCATAAATTGGTTTTGCTAATTTTTTATCTAACATAGGTTGAGGTTCAGCAATTCTTAAAGCATCATGGTTGCCTCCTATTAAAACAACCTTAATGTCCTTTCTTATTTTTGATAGTAACAAAGCCAGTCCTTCATATTGTTTGTAAATATCCTTAATCAATAAATCCTCTTCCTGTCCAGGATAAATTCCTACACCCTCAACAAGATCTCCAACAAAGAAAACATATCTGACTTTAGAAGCAATTCTTTTTTGTTCTTTGTCCCCATATTTTAAATTCAACCAATCTATAAAATTTAGAAAATCATCTTGTAAAAACATTTTAGAACCAAAATGAAGATCTCCAGTAAAAACAACATACTCCTCTTTATCTAATTTCTTTAACTCATTAGTTAAAGGAATATCAGGGAAAAAAAGATTATTTGCAAAAACGGCATCTCCTAAATTTATCCCACTTATTCCAATAACCTCATCGAGAACAATGTCCTTAGCTAAAACACTTAATTCTTTTTTTGAAGAAGAGAATATTACCTTAATACTTCCACTAAAGTCCTCTAATTCAAATATAATATTGCCGTTTTTAGTAACAGTTTTGTTATTTACTATTCCGATTAAAGAAACATTCTCTTTCCCGCTTTTATTTAAAATTCTATTTATAGATATACTATCCTGAAGCTCTGTTCTATTAATTAAAATATTTCTCAAAGCCTCATACCTTTTTCTAAAATAAATAACAAAATCCTGAACCTCTCTTTTTTTTATTTCCTCAATGTAAGATTTAAGAATAATCACGTTATTACTAACATCTGATTCTACATCAAAATCAACTTCATCATTTTTTATCTCCCCTAATAAATTGCTTAAGGCCTTTCTTTTATTTTCATCTAAATTGTATTCCATCATATCTAAAAAAGCATTATACAAACTATCATCTCTTCCCTTCTCTAATAAAACCAAAGATTTGTTAAACTCGCTCCAATTTAAATCAAACTCTTTGTCAACATTTTTAACAACATAAAACAAATCTTCATTTAGAAAAACAGGTTTTTTTTTAAGTTTATCATTCAATAAATTCAAAAAACTATTAAGATTCTCTTCTTTAACACGTTGTAAAAAAGTTTCATTAAGCAAAATTCCATTATCTAAAAAAAAATTAACAATAGAATTCATATCCCCAAACCCTCTTTCAATATATCCTTTAATTTAGGTAGTGTTGATTCTGGAACCATAAATCTTATTTCTCTAGTTCTTCCATATCTTCCCTTACTTATAACCTTAGCATTAATCATCCCTAACATATCAAGTTCAGCTATAATATCACTAACCCTTCTTTGAGTCAAAGGTTTTAGCCCTATAGTTAAACAAATGTCTTTGTAATAATCATAAACCTCTCCACTAAATATCTTTTCGTTTTTACTAAACATCTCTAATATAGCATACATTGTAACCTGAAACTGTTTCGGTTGTGTTTTTATTATATCCAAAACCCTGTCCTTTTCTATTTTATCTTCAGCTTCATCTATGTGTTCTATTTTAATGAAACTTGCATTATCCCTTTCAGCTAATTCTCCAGCAACTCTTAAGAGTTCCAAAGCCCTTCTTGCATCTCCATGTTCTCTTGCAGCATAAGCAGCACATTTTTCTATAACCCCTTCAGAAATGACTTTATCTCTAAAAGCAAGTTTTGCTCTACTTTTTAAGATATCCTGTAGTTGTAAGGCATTATATGGTGGAAAAACTAGTTCTTCTTCACTTAAACTAGATTTAACCCTAGGATCTAAATTGTCTGTAAACATCAAATCATTAGAAATTCCAATAATTGATAATTCACAATTATTTAATTCTGAATTTAATCTTGTTAGATTATATAAAATTCCGTCTCCAACTTTATTAACTAACTGGTCTATTTCATCTAAGATTAAGATTAATATTTGTTTTTCTTTATCTATTTCCTTAATAAACATCTTATAAATTTTATCAGTAGGTAACCCTGTAAAAGGCACATTTAAACCAAAACCCCGAGCAAGTTCCGCTATTAATCTGTATTCTGTATCTGCTATCTTCTTTAGTTTACAATTTAAATAAAATGTTTTCAAATTCAAATTGTTTTTTTTACATGTCTCAGAAACCTGATCAACAACATATTGACTTACACAAGTTTTTCCTGTTCCAGTTTTCCCGTAAAGGAAAACATTACTAGGTTTATCCATCCTTAAAGCAGGAGCCAATATGCTTGCTAATTGCTTTATTTGCTCTTCTCTATGCGGTATTGTTTCAGGAGTATAATTGTTTTGTAATATCTTTTTATTCAAAAACAAAGGTTCCTTCTTTAAATAATCATCAAAGAACTTAGACAAATTTTTTTCAGCCATATATTTTTCACCCCATATTTTATATTTAAATATTCTTATGATATAATATAAGCACCGGGACCTATATTTCCTATGCAATTAATTTAAACAAGAGTTTAAAAAGTTAACCCCCTCTATTCTTATAGAACTGTAAAATGGTAACATCTTTTATAATATATATAATAAAATATAATAACTA
>JAZDEO010000051.1:0-41332 GCA_043808705.1 archaeon
ATTATAATTTGTTTGCTTATTAATGTCTTTACTCGTTTGGTGTTCCTGCAAATCTGCTTTTATCGCTTGGAACTTGTCCTCCTAGTTCTTGAGGAAGATTTGAAAATCCTGCTCCATACATTTCAAAGTGTTTTTCAGGCAGCATAGTACCAAATCCTGCACTATATGCTCCTTGCATCTCACTTATCTGGCTCCAATAAGGTTCAGCCTTCATAGTATACAGAGGACTGCTAAGATATCTAACTGTATATGGATGAGGACTAGTTTTAAAGTGTTGTACAAATCCTCCTGCTTCAATAATCTGTTTCCCACTAAATCCTTTTTTCTCAAGTTCCTCCATCATCTGTTTAATAGGAACATTTCCCATACCTGGAGGCAAGTGAGTATCATTAAAACCAAAATTATCAGTAAGATGTGTATGTTTAACAAATTTAGCTATCTTTTTAGTTTCTTCTACAATGTCTTCTTCACTATATCCAAATTTCCTCAACATATTAATATGACCAACATCCCATGTGGCCCCTATTATCTTTTCAGCAATCTTATTAGCTTCATCCCTAGAGTAATTTTTTTCAGTAACAAGTTTTCTAGAAAACTCCTGTCTGCTTTTTTCTACAGCTTCCCTTAAAGAATCTGCTCTTCCTATTGTCCAATCAGGATGAACATTTTCAATTGCAATTATAGGAGTTTGATCGCCAAATTTTTCAAAGGCCTTAAAAGCAGCATCACCAACAGTTTGTGCTGTCTTCTCTTTGGCAAATCTATCTACAGGAACAAATAGTTCTGGTGCCGGTAATTTAGAAATAACATCTAACACTTGATCTTCATTTACATAATTTTTACCCAATCTTCTTCTTATTCTTTCATCAACTTCCTGTTGACGCACAGGTATTTGAGCCCTAAAACTTTTTATTTCTTCTGCGCTCAAACCTTCTATTTCATTTGATATTGTTTCCTGAAACTTTTCATATTCCTCATTTCTAACTCTTATCCTTTGAGCATAATTTTCAGTTATTTCTTTAAAATTTCCTATTTCCTTTTTTATTGAAGGTTTAGTTTTGTCATCATAATACTTTTCAAATTTATTGTTAATGTCTATTAAACCAGAAAACAAATTTCTATCAATTTCTCTAACATGTTGATTTAATAAATCCATATTCATACCTGCACTATGAAGTCTATTCTGTTCTTCAGGAGTTAAAACACCTGCTTCATGTCCTTTTATTAAAGGAGCAACTTCCATATTTATTCTCATCATCCTATCTTGCACTTCTGCTTTTTGTTTTTCTAAATTAAAAAGATTCAATTTTTCTTGTTGCCATGTGGTTTCATTTAAACTCTGTCTTCTCTTTTCAGGATCCCATATATCTGGCTCTTTCTCTCCAATCATCTTTCTCTCCTCATACTTCAAAGGAGCCATCTGTCCTGTTTCTCTATTTACAACAACCATTGTTCTTATTCCACCTTCAGGTAATCTTGTTTCACCAGGATATATCTCTTTTTGAAACTCATAAGCTGGAACCCCTCCAGAGGAATGCATATTAACAATAGGATTTCCCTCAGGATTTAAATCATGGGCCCTCACAAGAACATTATATAATTCATATTCGCTTTTCTTTCTCTCTGTTTCGCTCCACCCTTGCTGAGAAAAACCAGCAGGCTCAAAAACCGGTGCATGTATGCTTACATCGCTTCCAGTTAGTCTAGCTAATCTCTTTATCTCGGTAAAGTGTTGTTTTGGAATTGATTCAAATATTTCAGGACTTACAGTAGACAGTTCAATATTTTTTACACCTGCATTTAATCTTGCAGTAGCCTCAGCTATTTGGTTTGCTGTTTGTGGGCTTGTAGGAGCACCTAATCTAGAATGCATCACATGATATTCCTTATCAAGAGTTCCATAAAAATCATCTTTAAACCATTCCATTTTCAAGTAAATCCGTCTTCTTTTACAATATAACCTGTATCTAATATCCTTTTTTTTCTTTTTAAATCTTCCCCTATTTCAGATGTAGGCCTATATTCCTGAATATTCAAATATTTTATATTTCTTGATTTTATAGCATCGCTTTCAACATAACCGCTTTTAACACCATCTAATAATTTATCAATGCTTTTATCACCAACAAATCTTCTAATATCTCTGTCTCGTTCTCTAGGTAATTCATCAGTAACCCTTAAAAAAGGACTATCTATTTGCTCTGATCTATAATAATCTACTGTTTTGTCTAGCTGATATTTTATGCCTTCATCTCTTCTATCTTCTCTTCTTTCCTCTCCTTGTTCTGGTCTTTGTTCTCTTAGGTTTTGTTCCCTTAAATTTTCTTGGTCATTAAACCTTCTTCCAGGAACAGGTTCATATTTAACCTCAAGATTATCAAGTTCTCTAAATGCAGGCCTTGTAGTACTTAATGGGGTAAACTCAGAAATTAAATCTTTGTTAACAATCTTATTTTTTAATTCTTTAATAAGTTCCTTAATCTTTTTAACAAGTTCTTTATCTTTTATTTTTTTAATATGTTGTTCCAAATAAACAAGCTTGTCTTCATCCTTTTCAATATTGTCTAATTCTTTTAGAATATCTACCATGTTATCATTCCATGTGCTTTCTTGTAAACATCATAGAATATATAACATTTTGTCTCTGCCTCGTCTTTTGCTGTTTTTCTTAGCCTTTGTTTTAAAAAACTTTCTCTATTAAAACTAAATCCAAAAAAGGTAAAAACACTTTTAAGAGCACTAAACACTTCTTTAAATCCTATAAACATATTTCCAAATGTTTTCTGTTTTTTTTCTTCCTTTTTTTCCTCTTTACTCTCATCTTTTAAAAAGTGATCTATATCAGAAGCCATCTCCTTCAAACTTGTTTCTGTCATACCCTCTATAAGCTCTAAATCTTCCTTCTGTTTTAAATCCAATATCTTCTGTATTTCACTTTCACTTAATCCATAACTCCTAAATATTAAATCAGTTCTGCCAGCATGAATATAATGGCTTCCATATTGTCCTTGAGATACTCTAGGAACAGTTCTAAATTTTATCTCTACTTCAACGCAAGCATAATATTTTTCATCTAATTTTATATTTTCATATTTTAAATTTCCAGGATTAATTTGTTCGGGTTTTATTTCAACTCTTCCAAATAAAGTCATTCTTATTTCCATATTGCTAAAGGCATTTACAATATTTGGATTATTAAATGTATTAAGAATACCCCCTTCCTGAAAGCCTAAACCCATCTCAAGTTTTTTAGCAGCAATTAAATAAGGTTTAACCCATTTAGTATATAATTTCAAAGAATTTACCTGAGACTTTAAATAAGACTTTTCAATATTAAACCTCTTCCTTAATTCTGTTTCACTTTGTTTTTCCCATTCTAAATACTCGGAAATTCTGGCCTTTAATATTCTCTTTACCCTATCATTTAAGTCCATATCGTCAATATCTCTCTCACCTTTAGCAGCCATAAAAGCATCTCTCAATGTTACAAATTCAAGTTGTTGAGCCAACATGTTTATGCTGCCTCTCCCTCTTTTAATATCAACATTATCCATCCATATCTGCTTTAAAGCTAATTTTCCACTTTCCTGTTTATCAGAATCTAAAGACTTTAGATTATCATAACTCTTTAACCTTATTTCAAATTCTCTAAGATCATATATCAAATTTATAATGCTTCTAACAACAGTGTTTATTGTGCCCATCATTTTAATAGCCCGATCTTGCATTACAGAAGCTCTAGAACCCATTTCACCAAAATAACCAGAACTTACAGCAGCCTCAAATTCTTCCTTATCTTTAATTACGTCCTTTAGAGATAAACCACTAGGCAGGGTATCTGTCATAAAATCAAGAAGCCAGAAATATATAGGCTCTAATCCCTCAGATATAGCATCATACGTTATCTTATACTCTTTATCAGATTTCCATTTCTCTCTTAAATCATCTGAAGTTTCAGCCATTATTCACCTCTCCACAAATTTTTTAAAGCTTTGAAACTTTTAAATCTTATGGTTTTACTAATAATCTTGATTATTGTTCTAATTTTATTAGATCAGCTAACAAAGCACTTTTTAACAACTACAATTAATTATGGTGCAGCCTTTAGTATATTACAAAATCAAAGAATATTTTTGATAATAATTTCAATTATAGTTCTTGGATTCTGTATATATTATTTTATAAAAGACAAAGATAAAAAACAAAGAATAGCTCTTTCTTTAATAATTTCTGGAACTAGTTCAAATTTAATAGACAGAATATTTCTAGGATATGTACGAGACTTTATAGATCTAAAGATCTGGCCTGTTTTTAATGTAGCAGATTCCTTAAACTGTATAGGTGTCTTATTATTGATATATTTCTTAATAAAGAAGAAATAGTTAAATTTTTATTAATTTCTATTTTTTATAGATATTATGAATCTTAAAATAAAATATCCAGAATTTAAACCAAGAAGATATGGGCCGACTATTGATTATGGTAGTTCTAAAACTATTATTCCTGCAGAATCATTCTTTATTGGAGACTTTTTAGCAACACCCTATTCCATTATAAGAGATAGACTAAAAAGATGGTTAGAATTTGAAAAAACATATCAAGAATTGCATCCAGGTTATCAAAAATTATTTGATGTAAGTAGAAAATATAAAGTAATTACAAGAGAAAATGATGGTCTCAATAGAAGATTGCTAAAATTAACAGATTTAAATCATAGAGGATTAGAATTTGCCCTATCACAAAGAATAAGGTCAGAAGAAGACAGCTATAGTCTCTTAAGAGTTGGTGGAGCAAAGGCCTTTGACTTAGACCTTGATAAAGGAGAAGGTGTTGATATTTATGGTGGGAATGTTGTTTTAGTAGGCATGGTTAAAAGTAAAGGTGATGCAAGAAAAGCTCAAGAAGTTAGATTCAAACATGTTTCAGTAAAAGGTCCTTTTGAAAGAAGCGTTTTAAAATTTAAAGATGTAAACTGTGATTGTGAAGATTCAAAAAGAGCTAGAGAAAAACAGGGTTATCAAAATGTAAACTTAGTTTGTATACATGCTGGTGCTTTAATGTATTATGCAAGTAAAAATATGTTTAATATAAAAGGTTTAAGAGAAAAAGGCACACAAATATTTCTACCATTTAATAGTACGCTCCCACAAAAACCAATAATAGACCCTAGTCTAATAGAAGGTGGTTTAGAATGGATCATTAGCGGTGAACAGCCAGATTTAGATCATTTGGTTACAGATGTTATTTTGTCAAGATATTTTAATAAAGAAAGTTTGTTTAGTATAGGGAAGAAATTAACAAAAATACCTGTAATATATGATAGAATTCTTGAATCATTAATTTTAAGTGGAACCGTAAGTTTTGAGGTATTAACAGAAAGTTATATCTTTGGAAGTTCTAAATCTATAAATCCAGCTGTTAGAACCCTTTTTACTCAGATAGAATCTAGACTTGAAGACCAAGGTAAAGGATTTAAAAAAGCCGGTAATTGTTTAGAAAAAAGAGATTCTCCTTATGAAACAATTGCTTTAATATTCAAAAGGGATGAAGAGGAAGTCAGGCTTTTATTTAATAGAGACTTTCCTCCAGTAGCTATTGTAAGAAGAAATCTAGATAGCTCAGTAAGAATCCATCATTATCCTAAACCAGAAACAAGTTTACATCCATTTGAGGAATTATTTATGCCAAAAATAATGTTCGATGATAAAACTAGAAGAAATACAAAGTATGAGGTTATAATTCCTAGTGAGTTTCCTATACCTGCTGCATTAAGAGAGGATTATAAAATGACCATAGCTCAACATTTTCCTAATGGTTTAGAGGGTTTTAGACAACAGGTTATAAAAAGAGGGTTAAAAAACCAAAAGAACTTATTAGATCTTGTTGCTTAAGTAGAATAAGCTTTGCACATAAATAAGTAATCACGGATTATTAAATGTGCTTACTGCTTCATGGGGAGCAGTTCTAGGGCTAAAAGCCATAGCCCCGTCAGAAGATACAAGCTCTTCTGACCTTTTTAATATATTTATACAAGCATTCCAATCAGCATCAAATGAAGTCCTACAATGAGAACATTGAAAAACACTTTGCTTATTTCTTATTCCAATATTGTTACATCTATGACACAGTCTAGATGTTCCTCTCTCATCAATCTTGATTACTTTAATACCTTTCATTTGAGCCTTATACATAATCATTTGATTAAGTTTATAATAAGGCATATTGCTTACAATTCTATTAAATCTCTTACCTTTGCTATTATTTCTGATTCCTTTTAAATTTCCAACAACAATACAAGCTTCATCTTCAATGGACTTAGTAATAATAGAATTACTAATCTTATGCAAGATTCCATTAATAATATTTTTCTCTTTGTTTCCAAGAGATTTAATTTTATCAGTAAGTTTCTTATTACCAAGCTTTTTACGAAGATAAGCATAATGCCTTCTAATTCCTCTAACTTCTTTTCCAAGAAAAATAGGTTTTTTATTCTTGCTACTAACTACAGTAGCAATTCTCTTTTCTCCAAAATCAACAGCGAGAATATTTTTATATTCTTTAACAGGAACATCAGGAATTTCAAAAAGAAGTCTAACCTCATAATTTCCCTTAGAATTCTTTAACAAAAAACTATCACAAAGTTTGGAATTTTCTGGAATGGATTGTTTAGTTTTAACTCCAATCCAGATTCCTCCTCTTTTAAGTTTGGTTCTAAATTTCAACCAATAAGGAGCAATAGTATTACTGGGATTATGTTCAATTTTAGTAAGCTGAGACCAAAGAGGTACAGGATGCTCATTATATTTAATATTTTTAAATTTCCAATGTTTAGCAGATTTATAAGAAGAGTAAATGCCTTCATCAATACCAAAAATCATCCATTTTTGAAATCCATTATACTCAAAATCAAGTATATCTCTCTTAAAATTAGTCAATCCAATAATGCCACCACAAACAGTAATTTTCATACAATATATAAGACTTTTTCATTTATAAAGATGGGGGGGCGGAGTTGTCCAGCTGTCCCATACACTAGAAAATATATATTAAAAAGGAGATTTTATGCAGAATTTAATTTATGTGCAAAAGCAAGTAGAATAGCAAATCTTTTATATAGTTAACTAATAAACTAATTTTAATGTTAATAGGCTTGGTGGGAAAAACAAATACAGGAAAATCAACATTTTTTAAAGCAGCTACTTTAGCAGAAGTTGAAATCTCAAACAGGCCTTTTGTTACAATAAAACCAAATCATGCAATTGGTTTCCTAAAAATAGAATGTGTTGATAAAGAATTTAATACTAAATGTAAACCAAAAGAAGGCTTTTGCATTAATAATTTTAGATTTATTCCATTTGATTTATTAGATGTTGCTGGACTTATTAAAGATGCTCATCTGGGTAAAGGTCTGGGCAATCAATTTTTAGATGATTTAAGGCAAGCAGATGCCTTCATCCATATAGTTGATATATCAGGATCAACTGATGAACATGGTAATAGTATAGAACCTTTAACATATAATCCTGAAAAGGATATTGAATTTCTAGAGCATGAACTAGACATGTGGTATTATCAAATATTAAAGAAAGGCTGGGAGAAATTTGCAAGAACAGTTCAACAGGAAAATCAGGACATTAAAAGAGCTTTAGCAAAACAATTATCTGGATTAAAGGTAACTGAAGATGATGTTCAAGATTGTATTAAGATATTAAAACTTTTACATTCTCCAACAGAATGGAAAGATTCTGAACTGCAAGATTTAGCTTCTCTATTAAGAAAAAAAACTAAGCCTATGATAATAGCAGCAAACAAAATAGATATTGAAGGTTCCTTATATAATTTTGACAAAATAAAAGAAAAATTTAACTATGTAATAATTCCATGTTCAGCAGAATCAGAGTTAGCATTAAGAGAAGCCCATAAAAATAAATTAATAGAATATATTCCTGGATCTAAAGATTTTAAACTAACAGAACTAGGTAAGAGAAATCTTAATGAAAAACAGATTAATGCTTTAAATTTTATTAAGAAAAATGTTTTAGATAAATATGAAAAAGGGACTGGTGTACAGGAAATATTAAATTATATCGTATTTAGTTTATTAAATTATATCTCTGTTTTTCCAGTATCAAATTCACATTTAGAGGACTCAAAAGGTAACAAGCTTCCAGATTGTTTGTTAATAAATAAAAATTCAACAGCTCTGGACTTAGCATTTAAACTTCATACAGACATTGGAAATAATTTTATAAGAGCAATAGATTTAAAAACAAAACAAGTTGTTGGTAAAGATCATATATTAAAGCATAGAGATGTTATAGAGATTATAGTAAGGAAATAATTTAAAAAATAATTGTATTAAATAATCTATTTTGTTTCCTTAAAAGTTGATAAAAACATTTATAAACAACAAAATACCTTTTTTTAATATGGAATTAAAACTCTTTAAAAAACCTAAAAATGTTACAATCATAGAAGGTTTTCCTGGAATAGGTTTTGTTGGTTCTATAACAACTGAATTTTT
The DNA here is from genome assembly GCA_043808705.1 of archaeon. Taxonomy (GTDB): domain Archaea; phylum Nanobdellota; class Nanobdellia; order SCGC-AAA011-G17; family GW2011-AR20; genus JAZDEO01. Next base: position 8,525 of record JAZDEO010000051.1, read on the forward strand.
AATAGAGCATTTACAGGCTGAAAAAATAGGCTCAATAGTTTCAGAAGACATGATGCCAATTACAGTAATACATAATTCTAAAGTAATTGAACCATTTGGAATATTTTATAATAAAAAATATAATTTAGTTATATTACAGACACTTAATCCTGTTCAAAAATTAGAATGGAAGGCAGCCAATGTTTTAACAGATCTTATTAAAGAATTAACTGCTAAAGAAATAATAAGCCTAGAGGGCGTTGCCTCACCAGTTGAAGAACAAAACGTCTATTATTATAGTAAAAAAAGTTCAAAAAAATTTGAAAGCATTAAAATATCTCCCTTAAAAGATGGAATAATTTTAGGGGTTACAGCTTCATTATTATTAAAAGAAAAGCTTCCTTTAACATGTATCTTTGTAGAAACACATTCAAACTTGCCTGATTCAAGAGGCGCAGCAAAGCTTATAGAAGCACTAGATAAATATCTTGGATTACAAGTAGATTATAAGCCATTACTTGAAAAGGCAGAACACTTTGAGAAAAAGATTAAGAGTATTATTTCAAAAAGTCAAGAAGCAACTGATGTAAGAGATAATAAAGAACTTGATTACTTTGGTTAATTCTTTTTGATTATTTTTAATTATTTCTTGATTTAACATTAGATTTTAATTTAACTTTTAGTTTAATATTAAAAAAATAATATTATAAAAAAGAAAAAAGTTATAGGTTAGGTGTTCCAATATTACTAGGCAATCTTTCTAGTTCAATTATCATGTTACCTGTAATATCTGGTGTTCCTATATCGTCTGGCAATCCAGATAAAGCATCGCTATTTTCTGAACTTGATGGTGTTCCTATTTCATCAGGCAGTCCTGTAGGTTGTGGAGTAACTCTAGAGCATGCTGTTATCAAAGCTACAGTTAATATCAAAACAAAAAATAAAAAGATAATTTTTGTTTTCATTTTAACCTGTATAGTTTGTTAGATTTATTGGAATACATGCGCCATTGCTACAGGTCATATTAGTCAAATTACTCATATAACTACAAGTTACCAAACTATTAAGTTGATATGTTCCGGAACAATAATATTCTCTCAACAAATTACTATTCTGGCAAGAGTCTATATAGCTATATGGGTTCTGGTTTAAATATCCAGAGACTGTTCCTCTTATTAAAGGTACAAATCCTCCATCTGTGTCAGTACAACTATTGGTGTAGTTTGTTTGATTACTACCACCAATCATACATCTCCCTTGGCTACATATATAATTTAATCCAATAGATTGACAGTTATAAATAGAATAACTAGAACTGTATCCTGAACAGTACGCTTCTTTTATTACATAATTACTTGAACACGTATCATTCTTAGTTCCATTGTAATTACTTACTGCATAACCATATGTCTGATAATTTATTCCACCATCACTATCTGTACATATGTAATTTGTTTGGTTAGTCTGACTATAATCTATATTCCATCCACATGAAAACTCCCCAAATTCCTGTACTCTGTATCTTGGTGTTGTTACATTATAACATCCGTACATTGCATACCAACTACTATTTGTATTATTACTACAACAACCGTAGGCTGCAAAAACAGCAGCATTATAAGGAAGACTATAACTCACATAAGTTACACCATATCCACCAATCCAAGTTGCGTTTCTATAAACTGGTTGCCATGCATACATTGGATTTATTAAAATAGGTTGCCATGTTGCATTTGTTGCATTTGTTTTATAATAGCCTTGGCTATTTATCAATTGACTTGGATAAGAATTTGGCCAAGCATAAACACTCAGACTCGATATTAAACCCACTAGAAAAAGAATAAACAAAACCTCTTTTTTCATTATACCACCTCTTTTTTATCTTTTTTTAAAATAATCTTTTATTAAACTATTTTTTTATACTTTTATTATTCAAAAATTAATACATTTACCTATATATATTTTTCTGTTCACTCAAAACTACCAGGAGGTAATAATAAACCCCCACAAAAGATACAATTCTCATTTTGGAATCCTGAAAATACAAGATTACTGGAAGCACAACACCAAAGATTATCAAAATCAGCTATTGAATTTCCACATTTACAAGGCAGTATCATATTAGGAGAATTACAACCAAAATAAATGCATTGCATCATTTCACACTGTACAGAACAACAATTTCCCTCTGAACTTTCAAAAGTATTTCCATTGCATATTTCATTATAATTACAATTATATCCATTTAAACTAGAACATGTGCTTAAGGGTTCATTATTTAAATTACTGTTTTCATTAATAATGTCTCCTGTGCTTAAATTTGATTCATTATTACCATTATCATTAAGATTATTATTAATATATCCATATGTATCAATAAAACCATCAGAAATATTATTAGTATCATTACACATTCTCAAACCAACATAATCTTTATTTAAAATATTTTTAAACATAAAACCAAAAGAAAATGCAGCACTTGTAAACACTAACAAAAGGAATATGACTAATAACAGATTAATACCAGATTTTTCATTCTTTAATTTATCAATGTCTCTTTTCAAATAGCTGTTATCAATTCTTAATTTTCTTATGTCATCATTTAATTCATTAATACGTTGGCCTTCTTTGTAATTTAAAGCTTCTTCAATAACATCTTGAGTATATCCAAATTCTATTAATTTCTTCTTAATGTCCTGTAAAGAAAAACCATTGCTTAATTGCTCTACTATATATTCTCTAGCATAACTTACTAATTCCTCTTTTTTCATCAATAATAAATAATTATTTTCTTTTTATATACTTTACTTTTTATAAATTTTATAAAGAATTTAAAAATTTAAAAGAAATAATCTTATTTTTCTCTCTTATCTTTCATCTTGGCAACTAAATCCGGCAATCCAGTTCCTAAAGGAACAGCCTGATTTAATATAACATTTTCAATAACAGAGCATAACTTATCTTCCTCTCCAATTAAAGAAGCATTGACAATATGCTTTATAGGTGTTTCAAAAGATGCTCTTGCTAATACAGATTCCTTACCTCCGGTAATACCGCTTCTTGTTACACCCTTTATTTTTCCAGAGTTTGTCATGACATCAGCCAATAGCATAATATGCCTTATGTCAACATCTAAGCCTTGATTCTTTAAAACTCCAATTGTTTCATTAATTATTGTGTTTCTAGCAGCCTCTATGCCCAACATATCAGCAATAACAAAAGGATTATTACAAACAGTTCTTTTTTTATCAATTCCTTCATCAATCTCAAAAATACTTTTTAGATTAGAACCTGTACTTAATATTACAAATTCATTTTCTTTTTTTACAGGAGAAACCTGAGTTACACCTTTAATACCTCTTATAGTTAAATTCTTACATTTCTCCTTTAACTGATATAATGTATTAAGTCCTTCATTAGTTTTAGGTTTTAACTTTAAAACTCCATCATCGTATTTTACATCAACATCCTTAAATGTTTCTTGTACTTTTTTAATAAGTTGTGTATCAGTAATCTTCAAATCCTTCATTACTTTTTTATCAATTGCAACCTCTATTCTAAATAATGTTAAATTAAAAGAAAACTCTAAAGCTATATCCTCTAATTTGGTTTCTTTAATCAAAGAGGCAATTAATTTTACCTTGTCAATATTTGTTCCATATCCCCTCTTTAAGTAAACTTCACTTCTAGGAGTAGTAGGCTCTTTTCTAGCATCAAATATCTCTATTAATCTAGGAAGTCCTTGTGTTACAGCAACTTCAGCAACACCAGCAAAATGAAAAACATTTAAGATCATCTGAGTTCCAGGCTCACCAAAACTTTCAGCTGTTATTATACCAATAGCCTCTCCAGGACTTATTTGGGCAATTTTGTATTCTTGAATAACTAAATTAGTTACCTTTTTCTTCTCATTAGCATCTAATTTCTCTTCTTTACATAACTCTTTTATCTCTTCATATATCTTTTCTGGAAGTTCATCAGACATTTTCTTTTACCTCTTTGACAATTCTTTTTATGTTAATAATTCCACCTTCGCTTTTAGAGATATCAATGCCATCATCACCATACTTAAATTGTATTATTTTACCATTAGCATCTCTTACAGTATGATCATATTCTACTCTTATATCTTGTAAGGCATTAGCTAATCTTCTATAAAGATAACCTGATTTGGGTGTTCTTAAAGCAGTGTCCATTAAGCTGTCCCTTCCTGTAATTGCATGGAAGAAATATTCATATGGCTTTAATCCTTGTTTGTACCCATTAACTATAAAACCCCTTGAATCTGCCTCTAAACTTCCCTTCTTGAATATAGGTAATGTTCTTTCCCTGTAACCATTACTTATTCTGCCTCCACCTACTGCTTGTTGTCCTACCATAGCAGCCATCTGAGCCAGATTTAAAAAATTACCCTGAGCCCCAGATTTAGCCATTAAGATAGTTGGATTCTTCTCAGAGACATTCTCAAATACATTCTCTCCTATCTTATCTCTTAATTGATTTAGTAATTTTAGTATCATGCTTTCTAATGTCTGTTCTAGGGTTAATCCAGGTAATTGTTCTAATTTATCTTTCTTATAAAGTTCTATTAATTCGCTTATTCTTTTTTCAGTATATATTATTTTTTCCTTATTTTTGTTTACAACATCTTGTGGTAAGTCAGTATCTGAAATAGATGTAGTAAATCCCTTTCTGAATAAAACCTCAATGCCTAATCTAAAAATTTTATTAACAAGCTCTATTCCAGCATCCTCACCATATTTATTATAAAGTCTTCTAATTAATGTTCCATTATCTTCACCTATAGTAGATTTATCAATAAATCCCTCAACAAGTTTACCCTTTCTAATCAAAACTTTTTGTTTATCTTTAGAGTTTCCAACAAAATTAAAATCATCAGGCAACAAAACACTAAATACATCCTTTCCATCTACCTCTTTCTTGTTTAATTTCTCAAAATTATTTATGCCAATAGAATATAACATGTCAATTGCTTCTTCTCTTGAAAACTTAAAATATTTTGTCAATAAATAATTTCCAGTAATAGCATCATGTATGCATCCGATAACATTTAATCCGTTCTTAGGTGTTATTATCTGTGTTTGGACCTGCATTAAAATTTCAGCTTCAGCTCTTGCCTCTTCTGTCTGAGGAATATGCAAGTTCATCTCATCACCATCAAAATCAGCGTTATAAGGAGTACAATTTTTTGTTAAGAAACCATTAGCAAAAAAATTATGTGTACTAGAAATTGTTGTAACATCATAAACAAAAGGCACATATTCCTCTCTTATTTCTTTAACAGTTTCCCAAACTAGTCCATTATTTATATGATACTTATTTTTCCATTTTTCAAAGTTTAGAAAATCGCTTTGCAATCCAGCTTTATATTTTCCGTAACTCCATTCTTCCAGTACACTCAATTTAATATTTAACATCTTAGAGATCTCTTTATATTTATAACCTCTATTCCTTAAATCGTAAAACATATTATAAGAAGATTTTCTTTCGTTAATCGCTTTTTGTTTTAAAACCAAATATTGATAAGCTAATCTAGCCATATTGTCCTTATTTCTACTGTATAAATAACCTATTTTACCAAAAAAACTTATTTGATTTTTATTAGAGGATGCGAAAGATGCTATTAAAACTGTTGTTTTTTTACCATCCTTTCTTATATTACCTAAATCTTTATTTACAGATTCTATTCTAATATCAAATTCATTTAATAATTTTTCAATATCTTTTATAAATTTGATACCCGCTGTAACTTTATCTTCAATCTTAGACATTTTAAATATCAATCCTCTAAAATTTTTTTCAGAACTATTTCTTATTGATGGTTTAGATAATTCGCAGCCAAAGTAACTAGCTAAGAACTCTCTTTTTATATAAAGAGGAGCATTCATTATCCACAAAGGAACATTAAAAGAATTTAATACCTTATCACCATTAGGAGCCTCTAATGCATTAAATAATATCCCTATAGGTTTATTTCTCACTTCAAAACTAGCACCGGTTCCTCTTACTATTAATTTCTTTCCCTTGATTGTTTCTATTACACCATTGCTTGTTTTTATATATATTTTTTCTGGTTTAAATCCCAAATTTAGAATATCTTTTTGTAAGTCTTCTAAATCTTCTTTTGAGCCTCTAAAGATTAATCTTGATACATCATTTTTTAGTATAAAAGTGCCATCTCCATATAAGTGTCCTAATAGCCTAGCTAATATCATAGCCCTTTGATCTCTTAAATTAAAAGGTATTAATTTAAGTTCTTTTAATATCTTTAAAGAATGCTTAATATATGTTTCCCTTGGAGCATTCTTTACAATATCTTTTTCATTTAAAATCTCCTGGTCTATATCCTCATATATTGGTGTATCTAATGGCCTAACAATAACCCTATCATTGATATTTATATTACCTAATCTTTTAATTCCATAATCTGTATAGAAAGGGTGGTCTTCTGTAGCTGTAATTTCTCTTCCTGTCTCTTTAGTAATTAATTTATAACATTTTATGCTATACTCTTGTGGTTTTAAACCCCAAAATTTCTTTAATTCTGTGGAGATTAAGGCCTTATTCTTCCAATCAAACGTTGCTAATTCAGATTCCTTCCAGCAATTCTTTAGTTCATCAATCTTTCTCTGTATCCCACTTTTCAAATGAACTTTTGTATCAGGAGCAACACATACGCCAGGATTTAATCTAAATGATTGGCCTGGTAACACTCTAATCTTATGGCACATTATGGACATTCTATGTAAGCTTGGCTGTCTATTAAAGATAGAAATATCTCCATCAAGTAAGTGCCTTTCAACAATACATCCTATTTGTAATTCCTCTAATATCTGTTCTTTAGTATCATCTGTAACTTTTTTCTTTTTTCCATCTAATGTAATCACATAATTTGCACCAGGATATTTATCATGTCCGTTCTCAATAAATTTCTTTAAATAAGCAGTATTCCATTCTGTAACCTTCTCAGGAATTGTTAATTCCTTAGCAACAATAATTGGAACTCCAACTTCATTGAATTTTATTTTTGGATCAGGACTTATAACTGTTCTTGCTGCATAATTCACTCTTTTTCCAGCTAAATTATGTCTGAATCTTCCCTCCTTACTTTTAATTCTTTCAGTTAATGTTTTCAAGACTTGTCCAGATCTATGACGGGCAGGAGGTATCTGTGTTAATGTATTATCAATATAAGTTGTGACATGATACTGTAAAAGATCCCATAAATCCTCTATTATTACTTCAGGAGCACCAGCATTAATATTCTCAAATAATCTTTGATTTATTCTTACAATATCTCCTAACTTATGGGTTAAATCATCCTCGCTTCTTTCTCCACTTTCTAATGTGATGGAGGGTCTTACAGTTACAGGAGGTATTGGCATTAAGACTAGTATCATCCATTCTGGTCTTGCATATTCTGGATTTAATCCCAGTATCCTTAAATCATCATCAGATATCTTTTCTAATCTCGCTCTAACTTCAATAGGATTTACCTTTTTATCGTTCTCAACAAAAGTTGTCGGTTTTTCAATCTTAAAGCTATATTGTTTTGAGTTACATCTAGGACATTTTTTAATATTCTTTAAGTAAGTTAACAAATCCTTAGATTTTTTATCATTAGTTTTCATCTCTTCATCTGTCATTAATATTCTATTACATTCTCTACAAACAGATCTTAAAACATCTAAAACAACCCGAACATATTTAACATGAACAACAGGTCTTGCTAATTCTATATAACCAAAATGACCATTACATTCTTTTAATTTTCCTCCGCAGCTTTTACATCTTAAGCCAGGATCTATAACACCTAATCTTACATCCATTAAACCACCATCTACAGGATATCCTTCTTTATCATAAAGTTCAGCAGTAACAATCTTGACAGTAGCCCTCTTCTTCATTGTTTTAGGTGACAATAATCCAAAGACAATCTTTCCTACCTTCTTGTATATTGTTTCTTCCATTTTATTTTAAATTTATTTTTTTAACCTTTTTTAAGTTTTAAATTGTAATTTTATTTTTAGTATATTTTTAATATTTACTCTCCAATACCAGTTTTGGATATATGCACATGCTTTTTAACTCGTCCAATAATAATTTGAAGGCATAACTTAATTCAATAGGGGTTATTTCAACATTGCCTCCACACTTAGTACATATTTTATTTCCTGTATGATGTTCTTTAATAGCCAACATGCCACAGTTTTCACATATATACACTATTGTTTTATCAGAATCAAATCTTTCTTTTAATAATAAAGATGCTCCATGAGCTACAAAACAATCCTTCTCCATCTCTCCTAATCTTAATCCTCCGCCCTTTCCTCTTCCTTCAATAGGCTGTCTTGTTAATAATTGAATTCTTCCAGATGCCCTTGCATGTAATTTATTAGCTACCATGTGCTTTAATTTTAAATAATAAATATTTCCAATATAGATTCTTGCTTCATATTGCTCGCCTGTAACACCATTATACATGGTTTCACATCCATCATCTCTAAATCCATTTTCCAATAACATTTTTCTTAAGTCTTTTTCAGGCATTGTATCAAATGTTGTTGCATCAATAAACTCTCCTTTTAATGCTCCAACCTTTCCAGATAATATTTCCAATAAATGGCTAATTGTCATTCTGCTTGGAATACTATGAGGACTAAATATGATATCAGGAGTTATTCCAGTACTTGTGAAAGGCATATCCTCATTTTTAACAATCATACCTATAACTCCTTTTTGACCATGACGAGAAGCAAACTTATCTCCTATTTCAGGAATTCTTAAATCTCTAAGTCTTACCTGAACTAACTTGTTACCCTCTTCATTTTCAGTAAGAAGAACCATATCAACAATTCCTTGTTCTCCATTTTTAACAGTAGTAGAGCTTTCTCTTCTTGTTGATGCTACAATACTAAAATCCTCTAATTCACCTAAAAATCTAGGGGGGCTTGTTTTTCCAATGATAACATCATCCTCTTTCAATTTTGCATTATTATAAACAACACCATCATCCTCTAAATGCTTGTATTCTTTTTCACTTTTATATCCCTTAACCTCTTTATCAGGAAGGCATATTTCGTCAATTAAGCCTCCAGGATATCTTAATTCTTCAGCATCATAAGGCCTAAAGTAAGTAGACCTAAACATTCCTCTATCAATACTTCCCTTATTTAATATGATAGAGTCCTGCATGTTATAGCCCTGAAAACTCATTAATGCAATAACAACATTCTGGCCTGCACAATGTTTTTCATAATCTAAAACATCTGCCATGAATGACTTAACAATAGGCTTTTGCGGGTAATGTAAAATACTTACATCAGTATCCATTCTTATGTGAAAATTACTAGAATATAATCCTAAAGATTGTTTCTGGATTTTATTACCTCTTATTAATCTTGATGAAGATCCAAAATTAGAATAAGGAATCAAACTAGAACTTAAACCAAGCATTATAATAGGACTAATCTCAAGATGTGTATGCTCCTTAGTTAAATCTTCTTCACTTAAAGCAATATAACTATTTTCCTCTTCCATTGCATCTAAATATTCAAAGACTCCGTCCTTAAGAAGTTGTTCCCAAGTTATTTCATTGGTTAACAATTTATTAACTAATTCCTCTGTAAGTAAAGATTTTCCATCTTCAACTCTAACAATTAATCTTCTTGCTCTTCCTTTAGAGGTATCAATATTAATTTCTCTAAACTCTTCATCATATCTTATATTTAATGCTAGAGGTATTTTTCCAGTCTTTCTTTTTTCTTTAATCTCTTTGATAAAATTATCTACATTATCTACTGTTCCAATATATTTTTCATTTAAGTATACATCAACCATTTTTATCAGCTTGTTTTTAAACCACAACCCTCTAATGTCTTTTTTAATTTATCCTCTTGAACATCCTCTTCACTTATCTTACATAATAAAGCTAAATTCTTTCTTAATCCTATAGGAGTTCCTTCAGGAGTCTCAACGGGGCAAAGCTTTCCCCAGTGTGTGGGGTGTAAAGCTCTTGCTTCAAAATTTTCTTGAGATGAACTTAATAATGAAACAACTCTTTGTAAATGTGAAACAGTTGCTGTAAAATTTGTTCTGTCAATATTCTGGCTTACTCCCTTTCTGCCTCCTACCCAAGTTCCTGTTGCCATTGCACTTTTTATTCTAGAACTTAATAATTGGTCTCTAATTATTATTTTAATAGACTGGAATTTTCCTCTCTTAACAAGTCTTTGAAAATTATATAACATATCTTGAACTAAAGCAGTTAAATTTACCCTAAATAAATCTCCTAATAAATCCCCGCTTAATTTTAATCTTTTATTTGTGTAATGATCCTTATCACTTGTATGCAAGTTATCTTTAGCCACCATTAAGAACTTTTTAACATATTTACATAAATTATATGCCTTCATCATTCTCTCTTCTTTTCCAACACCTATATGAGGCAATAAATATGTATCTAATAAATCAGAAATTCTTTCTGGTTTTTCATCCTGGCTTAATCCTATTTTCTTAGATAAAAAATCCTGAGCCTGTTCCTTTGTTTTCTGTTCTATACAACTATAAAGATTAATGAAAACATCATCATATTGTTTTTCATCACATATGAAATTGGCAATATCCTGATCCTTTACAAGTCCTAAAGCCTTAATAACAGCTATAATAGGAACTCTCTTAAATCTAGTAAATGAAATATAAATTGTACCGTCTTTCATCTGTTCAATAGTATGAGGAATTCTATAACTGCCTTTTTCAGAGAATATCTTAGCTGTAAATTTACTAGGCCCTACATTATTCTTTTCTATAAAGAATTTGTTAGAAGCCAAATCCTCAACAATAACTAAAACTCTTTCATTTCCATTTAATATGAAATAACCGCCTGGATCATAAGGATCTTCATAATGTTTTGCCAAAGCTTCTTGATTTAATCCACTTAAATGACAGTACTTTGATTTAACCATTACAGGAATCTTTCCAATTAATGTTTTAAAACTCTCTCTTTCAACACCGTCAATATAAGCACTAACATTTAAGTAAATAGGAGCCGAATAAGTAAGTCTTCTTAATCTTGCCTCCATGGGAAAAACATCTCTCTTAGATCCATCAGCTTCAACAATTTGAGGCTTCTCAATTTCTAATTTTCCTAATTTTATTTTAAAATCACTTACCTCAGAAGGAATAATAGGAGGAGTAATATCCTGAACTTCATCAACAATTTGTTGAATGCCCTTATCCATAAAATTATTAAAAGACTTTAGATTACTTTCAACTAAAGAATGTTTTCTAAAATAATTGTCTATTATTTCTTTGTATCTTTTCATCTTTTGTTTTTTTACGCCTTTTTATTCTTGATAATTTTATTAATGTGCTAATTTATATTATACAACAACTCTATAAAAAACAGATTTTCCAGAAGTTGGGCTATCTCTTGTAATTGCATATACGTCTCCTCGCTCAGGATCATCATGTCTTATTGCAGGATCTGTTTTCAAGATCTTAGGCAATTGTTTTTTTGAGACATTATATTTCTTAAGAACTTCTTCAACTTCGTCTTTATTTAATCTCCTATGTTCTGGAACAAGAATGTGTTCTATTTTTTCTGGTTTTTCCATTTTTTTATCTTACATTCAAATTTTTGAATATTTTTGAATATTACTTTGAATATTAAGTTGGGCCGGATGGGACTTCCATAAACTTTTTGTTTACTTTTTGTTTTTTAATAAACTTTTTTAAGTTTATTTTGAACCCACGACCACCTGCTTTCTTCACCTGATAAAAGGTTCATCAAAATTAAGCCTTTTTCAAGCCTTGCTTCAGATGCTCCAGTTCCCATCTATGATCTATTATCTGATCTCTGATCCCAGGCTGAGCTACCGGCCCTTTAAAGCGCCCTGACCGGGATTTTCGGATAACTCAAGCATTTTGTTTTTTTCTGCTTTTGTTAGTTTTGTCGAACCCGGGTCCCGGCCTTTCTACAGCCTTGTTCGACAGGGCCGGATGATTAGCCATCAATATCATCGATATTAATATGATTGTTTAGGCCACTACACTATCAGGGCATTATATTTTTGTTTTCGTTTTTGTTTCCGTAAATCTTTCTATAAAACCTAAAGTCATGAAAAAATTTTGGATTTTGAAAAGTTGCTGTTTTTGTAATTTTCTTTTTTCTCCCCTAAGTTCAGAAAGATTATTATAGAATTTTGGAAAATTTCTCATATATAAACCTTTTGGTTTTACTGCCCAAAAACAAGCAAATATAGAAATGTTTATATACTAGTAATGCGCTTTTACTCTTAAATAAAAGGATAAAAGTAATATTAGATAATAATATTAAATAAAAAACAAGAGAGGTGAAATCATGAATAAGAAAGCACAATCAGCCATGGAATATTTAATGACTTATGGTTGGGCAATTCTAGTCGTTTTGATTGCATTAGGAGCATTATTTTATTTAGGGGTATTTAGTCCAAAGACTCCAAACAGTTGTATTGGAACAGCACCAGTTGTTTGTACTGATCTAAAAGCAGTATCCTCTGCTACAGCTGGTTCAGTTATATTAACTCTTGGAATAAGTGGTGGTACAGCTAATACTCTTACTGGAGCAAGTATAACTTTTAATGGTGCGCAACCATGTAATATTATAACCCAATCAAACGGTGTTATTTCATCAACAACACCAAGTTCAATTACTTTTGGGAATTGTGGTGCATTAAATAAAGACAGTAAGATTTCAGGTACTTTACCAGTAACATACACCCCATCAGTAGGTGGTCAACCACACACAATAACTGTCCAATTCTCAGGAACGGTAGAATAAATTTTTTTTCTTTTTTTAGTTAATTTTTTATACTTTTAGTTTTAATTTGATGTTATGAAAAAATCATTCTTTATCATAATTATAATAATAATTCTTGCCTTTTTATTAAGATTCTTTGTTTATTCAGAAGACATTTATGGTACTGATTCCTTATATCACATGTCTATAGTAAAACAATCTTTAGAAAATAATCACTTCTCAAATAAAGATGTTGGTAAATTAAACTCTTGTAATAATATAACTCTAGTATCCCATCCATTAGGCTATTATGCCTCTTATTATTACACAGCTAAGATGATAGGCATAGAAAATTCATTTATGCTAACACCCATAATTTTTGGTTTAATATCTCTAGTAATTTTTTACTTCTTAATAAAGAAATTATTTAATAAAAATACTGCTTTAATATCAACCTTTTTACTGGCTGTATGTTTAGGGCATATATCCAAATCAGCTGCCCATACATTTAGGGGAGACAATCTAGCTTACCCTTTTTTACTGCTTGCATTATTATTCTTGTATAAATTATTAACTGAAAAGAATAAAATATTAAGTTTGATAATATCCCTTATATCTGTATCAATCACATCAACAATCTGGAGTGGATATATTTTAATAACTCTTATAACAACAGTATCACTACTGTTTTATTTTTTATATCAATTTATAAAAAAACAAAAGACAGACATAAAATTTACAATAACTTTTCTAATATTGCAATTTCTGTTTACCTTTGGATTAAGTTCCATATTTGTGGAAACAACAAATAAAGGATATGCGTTTTCACATTTATATTATCCTGTTATCTTAATCTTTTCTGTTATTTCAATAGTAATCCTCTCAAGGCAGATAACTAAAAGATATGAAAAGATTTCGATAATCTCTATATTAGTTATAACTATGATTTTTATGATAATCGAGCTAGATTTTATATTAAACTTGTTACAGGGATTAGAAGCTGTAAGACAAAAAATACCTATAAAAGAGTTGCTAATGACAACCCCCCTTGAATATTTTTATGCATTTGGTCTAACTTTAGTAACCTCTATTTTTGGTATTGTAATATTTATAAAAAATATAGAAGAAAAAAAATTCTTTTTCTTAGGTCTATTATTGCCCTCTTTATATCTAATAATAATGGCTAACAGGTATATATTTTTCGCGAGCTTTCCAATAATTGTATTAAGCGGTGTCTTTTTAGATGATTTTATTAAAAAACCACAGAAATTAAACAGAATAATGGTAATCATATTTATGGTTCTTGTGTTGATAACAACAATCTTTTTTATAAGTAAACTTGACTTAAATTTTAACAAAGATATAATTCAAGCCTCATATTATTTAAAAGAAAATACCCCAAAAAATAGTTGTATAATAATGGCAAAAGAAGATACTGCTTTCCTTCTTTATTTTGCTGAAAGACACACATATACTCGTCCTTTATCTGCAGTAAATGATAAACCTATTATAGAAACTTGGGTGTTTCTATTAACAAATGCTTCAGCATCTTCAAATATGAAAAATGCCTACATTTTTATAGAGGAAGAAGATATTTTAAGATCTCTTGATAATGTATATTTAACCGGAATAACTGGTTTGGGTGGTTTGTATAACCTAAATCTAATAAATTCAGATAAAAACAAGTTAGAATACCAAGACACTTTAACAAAGTCAATAATAACTCTAAATGAGAATTTAACAGCAGATTTTAACGGAAAACCAATAAGTACGGTGTATGCTTATAACAAAAACTTAACTTATCATAAGAATAGTACAGAAACAAAAGACTGTTTGTATATAGGCACTTACATGTTTTATTTCAATGAAGAACTTTGTGATACTAATTTAGTAAAAATGTTAACTTGGCAAGATATAAAAGGATTAGAAAAGATTTACAGAAACCAAAAAATAAGAATTTATAGAATCACCATCTTCCCTTAGAGAAGATAATTGCAGGTATTGTTTTTATAATTATCTTTAAATCAAATAAAAAAGACATTTTTCTAACATAATATAAATCCAGTAATAAAGTCTTGTTAAAATTTAATTCATGCCTTCCACTTACTTGCCATAATCCAGTCATTCCTGGTCTTACTAAAAATCTTTCTTTTTCCCATCCCTTTAAGTTCTTCATTTCAACATAAAGATGTGGTCTTGGTCCTACCAAACTCATATCTCCTTTTAATACATTGAATAATTGTGGCAGTTCATCCAAACATGTTCTCCTTAATACTTTTCCAAATTTAGTTATCCTGGGATCCTCTTTTAGTTTAAATAACCCCTCAGTTTCGCTTTTAAGTTCCCCTTTTAACTTACTAGAGCCTTTTTTCATAGTTCTAAATTTATAAAAAGAAAATTGTTTTTCATTAAAGCCCAGTCTTGTTTGCTTGATTATAACCGGTCCGGTAAACATCAAAATTATTGAAATTAAAATAAAGAAAGGATATAATATTATAATTAAGAATAAGGAAAAAATAATATCAATTAACCTTTTAAGTTTAAGGTAATATTTCTTTGAAAGCCTTGTTTCAATAATAGCTAAAGGGATATCACTGAATTCATCAAAATCTAAGGGTTCAGTCAATATATCAACAAATTCTGGTATAAACTTTAAATTAACACCTAATCCCATAAGTTCGTTTATTATGTTATTTAAATCATTACCTTTTAAGGCAACAAAAACAGTATCTACCTTATAATTCTCTATTATTTTCTTTAAATCTTTAATTTTTCCTAAAACACCTTCTTTATTATCAACAAACCCCATAAAATTATAATTTAAGCTATTATTTTCAACTATTTTCTTAAATAACATATTTCCCTTTTCATTTTTCCCTATGATGATAACATTACTTTTAGAATTCTTTAATCTGTTAAATAAGTATCTTAAAAAAGCCCTCTCTATTGTGATAAAGATTAAGGTAAAGAGAAATGTAAAAGCTAATACAAGCCTAGATACTATTTCTAACTTATATAAAAAGGTAGCACCTAAAACAATTAATAAGGTTAAAAATAAAGCACTTATTAAACTATAAAACTCATTTGCATTGAATAAAGTCTTTTTATCTTTATACAAATTAGAGTAATAAAAAGTCAAAAGCAATACAAAATTAGCAAAAATTATTAGATTATAATAAGTATTTATAGAGATTATTCCTTCTTTAAAGTACCCAGAATTAATTCTTAACCAATAAGCTAGTAAAAATGCTATATTAAAACTTATTAAGTCAGATATCCCAATTATTACGTTTCTTTTCTGCATTTAACCTTTAAACCCCCAACCATGTTTCTTATAAAATTTAAACATACTCTTAAAGTGCTCAAAGAATGCCCTATTTATATATTTTCTACTTTCCTGTTTATGCAAATGAATAACTTCATAAAAAGGATAATATACTGTCTTCCATCCCGCTTTTTTAGCTCTTAAACAGAAATCAACATCCTCATAATACAAAAAGAACCTCTCATCAAATAGTCCTATATCTCTAAATACTTCTTTTCTTATTAATAAAAAAGCGCCTAAACTCCAATCTATCTCTTTTATAGATTCATGATCAAAGTCCTTCATTAAATAATCATCTACAACTTTACTTTTTGGGAATAACCTATGACATATTTGTGACTTTAATTTAGGAAATCTTCTGCATGAGTATTGTAAACTTTTATCTTTGTTCAATAATTTTGGAGCTAAAATCCCCACTTCTTTGTTTTTTTCCATATAACTAATTAATTTATCCAAAGGTTCATTTATCTGAATGTCTGGATTTATTAAGAGAATATAATGTCCTTTTGTTATTTTTATGCCTTGATTACAAGCCTTAGCAAAACCAAGATTATTTTGATTATTAATAACTTTTGAATCACTTAATTCTAGTTCTTTATTTGAATTATTAACAACTATGACTTGAATATCTTTTGATTTATTTAAAAAACAAAAATTCTTTTTAATGAGATCTTCATTATTATAATTGACTATTATTATAGATATTTTCATTTAAAATATTCTCTTAACTCTTTTTGATTTATTTTTTTACTCTTTTGTATTAACCTTCTTTTTATTAACATTTTTGGTGTTAATTTAATTATATTGGGTATCTCCAAATAAACATAAGGTTCAAAGATAAGATAATAAAATAATGCTGGTATCCAAAAAGACAGTATAAAAGGAAGGTCTATTATAAAATATTTTAAAGAATCATTTTTTAAAATTAGAAAGATATTATTTCTAAAAGACCAACGTCTTATTTGTATAAAAGTAGAACTTTTTTTTATTTTGAGTCTATTAAAGAGTCTAGAAAAATTATTTAAAGGTTCTAGTCCATGACCTCTACTATGATAAGCTATAGCTTCAGGCACATAAATACCTTCCCAACACTTTAGTCTAGCCCTCCAACACAAATCTATATCTTCTTTATAACAAAAAAAGTCTTCATCAAAGTATTCATTGTTTATTTTTATATCTTCCAATGTTTCTTTTCTAAATAGCAATGCAGCTCCAGAACCAGCAAAAATATTTGATTCTTGGTCATATTGTTTTGAATCAACGCTTTCTAAACCTCTTTCTATAAATCTTCTTGATTTTGTTGCTTGAACTCCTGTTGAATCTATTATTTTAGGATTCCAAGATTTTACTAGTTTTGGTGTAACAAAACCAATTTTATAGTTTTGGTTTATTTTCTTAACTAAATTATCAGCACAATTCTTACTCAATCTAACATCTGGATTTAAAAATAAGATATATTCTCCTTTCGCCAATTTTATGCCTTGATTATTTGCTGTTGCAAAACCTAAATTTTGTTTGTTTTTTATTATTTTAAGTGATATATACTCTTTTAGTATATCTAGTGTTTTATCTTTTGAATCATTGTCCACAATAATAATTTCAAAGACATTGAAATTCTGTTTTTTAATAGAATCTAAACAGTTCTTAATCCATTTTTCTGAATTAAAGGTTACAATTATTATTGAAACTTTTTTATTTTTCATCTTTGAGGATGTATCTTAGGTTATTATTATCTTTTAATTTATTTTTTATTAATTCAGTAATTCTAAAAGGTTTTATATTATAAAGGATAGGACATACTTTAAAAGAACGAATACAATTTTTGTCATCTAATGGAGAAGGAGAAATTCCATCTATGCTACAAGGACTGCATTCTAAATTAGATCTTAGTGTAATAGAATTCTTCCTAAATGTTCCAAAACGTATATAGTCCCCAGAACTAAAAAGAGCTATTGTGGGTATATTTAGTATTTGAGATAGATGAATAGGCCCAGAGTCACTTCCTACAAACATATTGCACAAATTTGTGATAGTTACAAATTCATCGAAAGATAATATTGAGGGGATTATTACTTTTCTTGTAATTCCTTTTTTGAGTTTATTGAGCCTATTAAGGTCTTCGTACCCATAGAACACTATAATTTGATTTGATTTAGCGAGAGAATTGATTACTTTTATAAAATAATCAATAGGATATGTTTTCGGACCCCATCCAGCCCCAATATGAATTCCAATTATGTTATTTCTAGAATTAACTTTATATTTCCTAATAAAATTATTAAGAAAAAGATCATTATTTTCAGAAAGTAATATTCTAGGATAAGGATGTTTTATAGACAAAGATAATGCTCGTAAAAGTTTAAGATTCCTAAAAATTTCATGTTCATCATAATTATCCTCAACATTAAAATTATAAAAAGGGCGTGTCAAAGCATTTGAGTATCCAACCTTATATCTTGCAGCAGATAACAATGCAAAAAGAGAAGCTTGCCATTGACCCCTAAACTCAAAAACCAAATCATATTTTTCTCTCCTTAGTCTAAATAAGAGTCGTAAAAATTTAAGACTACTATCTTTTTTTTCATTAAATTTAACAAAGTTGGGGTGATTAAATATATAAAAACGGTTGATATCACAAAATCTTTCCAAGAAAGAAAGTGAATTAGAATTGGTTAACAAAGTTATCTCAGCATGTGGAAAATTCTCTTTTAATACTCTCGGAACTGATTCAAAAAGGAGTTTATCTCCCAAATGACCAAATTTTATTAACAAAATCTTTTTTATCTTGTGTTTAGGGATTAAGCATTTAGGTTGTACTGGAAACAACTTTAAAAAAGATTTCAATATTTTTAATAGCAACTCTTTCTTATAATCAATTCTGGAGTATTTTTTATACACTAACTGTAATGCAGGAATATTATAAGACCTTTTTCTTCTATTCTCCAAGGTAAAATAATCCAATTTTTCAAAAGAAAGAAATTTTTTTGGTAGTGTATTACTCATAGTTTAACCTCTAAAGTTGTTTCTTAAAGATAAAATTAGACGATATTGGGTTTGCGGATGAAATATGTTTATCACATATTAACTTAAAGTAATTAGGAAGGTCTTTTTCAGATATTTGTTTTAAGTCTCCTTCATCAGTTATAATAAACATTAGATAACCACAAGATTCCAAGAGTTTTATAGCTTGTTTATAGTTTGTTGTAAAAGGTTTTATCCAAATTTCAATAGCTAAAATTAAATTATATCTAGTTAAGATATTCTTAGAACCTTCTAAAACAGACATTTCCGCACCCTCAACATCTATCTTTAAAAAATTAGGAATAATATTATTCTTTTCACAAAAGGAATCAAGAGTTAGAATTTCAACTTTTAATATCTTTTTAATTTTCCAGTCTAGATTACTTGCCTTAATATTTTTTAGATTAAGAGTTGATATACCACTATCTATTTTACCTGTTGAGTAAAATTCAGAAGTTCCATTGTAATTAGAAACTGCTTTGGGTACTATTACAATATTCCTCCTTTTGTTACGTCTAAGAAGAGGAAGGACATCAGGATTTGGTTCAAATGCAAAAATACTTGATTTATTAGAAATCTTTGCTACTAGAAGAGAATAATACCCAAGATTAGCCCCGAGATCAAAGAAAGTAATAGAATCTGGAATATATTTTATAATATACTTAATTAAATTTATTTCAGACTCTTCACAAAAAATCCCAGAAGCCAAAAGATCAAAACAAGGTGGAATGGAAATACAAATACTTTCTCCAAAAAATGTTTTTATTTTGGGATAAAAGATAAATTTTGGGTTGATATGTAAATAAAATTTATGATAAAAAGTATTTTTTAAAGTATGTACGGGCCATTTAATAAATCTAATAGGCCACGATTTATGGGATCTCTTTAAAGACAAGACTAATTTATTCAACAGTTCATCTCTTGAAGTATTTTTCATTTTTTATTTTTTAGTTGTTTACTATAAAATTTAATAACATCATTTGGTCTACTCACCATTTTCAAAGAGGCCTTCTCAATTAACAAACATTTATCACAAAATATTTCAATAGCATTTAAATCATGACTCACAAATAATATGGTCTTTTTACCTCTTACATTTTCAAAGTATTTAAAACATTTCTTCTGAAATTCAATATCTCCAACAGCCAGGACCTCATCTATTAAGATAATGTCAGCATCAACCCGAATAGCTATACTAAAGCCTAGTCTTGCTACCATACCAGAACTAAAACTCTTAAGTTTCATATCAACGAATCTTTCAAGTTCAGCAAACTTAATAATATCATCAAATTTTTTACTAATCTCTTTTCTTGTTAAACCTAAAATTGCTCCATAAAGATATATGTTATCTCTTGCACTTAATTCACCTTGAAAACCTACTCCAAGTTCTAAAAAAGGGCTTATTTTTCCATCAACAAAAATCTTTCCAGATGTAGGCTTTAAAACATTAGCTATTATTTTTAATAAAGTACTTTTACCAGAACCATTTCTTCCAATAATTCCTATAAAATCTCCTTTTTTAACACTTAAGTTTATGTCTTTTAAAACATAAAACACCTCATATTCTTTATTTCCTCTTAAAAGATTTAATAAAGCACCCTTTAACCCAGATTGCCTATCTTTAGGTATCTTAAATCTTTTACTTATGTTTTCTAGTCTTATAACTTCTATTTTTTCTTCCATTTTTTTATCATTCATTAAACCCATTCAGCAAAATAATCAGCTAATTTGTTGAATATATAAAATCCTAGTAAAAATATAAGCAAGCAAAGCAATATTAATGAAATTAAACTTAACCCTGGAAAGCTATCATAAATAACACTATTTCTAAAATTTGTAATTAACAAAGCCATTGGATTCAACAAGAATAGTTTTTGGTAGTTCTGAGGAATTATTGAAATGCTGTATATTATAGGGGTAGCCCAAAATCCAATTTGTAATAAAACCCTCCAAATATGACTTAAATCTCTAAATCTTACATATAAACTAGATAATATCAAAGATATACCATAAGTTAAAAAGAACAATAAAGCAATGTAAACCGGCAATAAAATAATGGTAAACTTAAAAGACAAGCCTGAAATAATGAAAAATACAAAGAAAACAACTAAGTTTAACAAGAATCCAATAAAAGTAGTTATATTAGAACTTAAAACAATAATGTACCTAGGAAAATATATCTTTTTTAATATACTTGATTTATTGATTATAGAGTCCATAGCATTATTAGTTGCTTCAGAAAAATAATTCCATACAATTATTCCTAAAAGTAAATACAAAGCATAATTTTCAATATTAAACCTCATAAATATGGAAAAGATAATGTATAAAGTCCCAAACAACAATAAAGGATTAAGCAAAGACCAAAAATAGCCTAATATTGAATTATTATACTTCAATCTAAAGTCAGTCAAAGCCAATTCTCTGATAAGATTAAAATCTCCCCCTATTTTAGCCATAGAACTATAAAAAGTAATAAATTTATATAATTAACTAAAGTCTTTAAATTATCTTAATTGTGATTAAGTTTTTTTAAAATCTAAATAAACATAAGAGAATTATATCAACGCTTTAAAGAAAGAAACTAAGAGTTATGAATTTTTCTTATAGTGCAAAATATACATTCTATTATATGGGACAGCTGGACAAATCATCTCAGAAGGTTTATAAACGAAAAAGTCTTAGTATTATAGTCGTTATTGAGAGGAAATACTCTTGATAAAGGAGGAAGTAAAAATGGACTCAAATAATGCATTAGTTGTTTTTCAAGATAAAAAGATAAGAAGAATTTGGCATAATGAAGAATGGTTTTATTCTGTTGTGAATATAGTAGAAGTTCTCTCTGAAAGTCCAACTCCAAGACAATACTGGAACAAGGTTAAGGATAGAGAGTTTATAACACTTCAACTGTCCCCAATTTGGGTACAGTTGAAATTATCTGCTGAAGATGGTAAGTTAAGATACACCGACTGTGTAAATACTAAGAATGCTTTTAGACTTATTCAATCTATTCCCTCAAAAAGAGCTGAACCCTTCAAACAATGGTTAGCTCAATTAGCCAAAGAGCGTATTGAAGAAATAGAAAATCCAGAGTTAGCTCAAGATAGGGTGAAACAGTACTATGAACTTAAGGGATATCCAAAAGACTGGGTAGAAAAAAGAATGAGAGGGATTGCTATAAGGCAAGAACTTACTAATGAATGGAAAGATAGAGAAGTTATAGGGGAAACTAGTTTTGCCATTTTAACAAATGAAATAAGCAAAGCAACATTTGGAAAAACAGTTCAAGAATATAAAAAATTTAAGAGTTTAAATAAGAAAAATCAAAATTTAAGAGATCATATGACTGACTGGGAACTCATCTTAACTATGGTTGGAGAAAAAGCAACAACAGACATCACAATAGCAAAAGATGCAAAAGGATTTGAAGAATGTAAAGATTCTGCTAAAGAAGGAGGCCAAATAGCCAGTAACACAAGAAAAGAACTTGAACAAAAAACAGGAAAATCAATAATTTCCAAAAACAATTTTTTAGGTTTAACTCAAAATAAAAAACTTGAACAAAAGAAAATTAGGAAGTAATTTTAATAATTTTACAAAAAAGCTAAAACAATTATTTTTATTTAATTTGAAATAATATGTTAAATCAAAAAGAGATTAATGATCTATCAGAAGGATTAATTAAGAGATTTAGTGATATTAAGTTAATTATTCAATTTGGTTCTTCTGTTTCAGGAGATTACAATAAAGATATAAGTGATGTTGATCTGGCTATTATTACTAATTCTAAAAGAATAGAGAAAAAAATAAGGAATTTTATTTTTAGAATACATATTTCATTTGAGATTCAAATACATATCTTTTCTATAAAATTATTTATTAAAAATCTTAAAGAAGCAGAGCCTTTAAGTTTAAGCGTATTATACACAGGTAATGCATTGTATAATGAAGAATATCATCTTAAATTAAAGAATAAATTTTTTAAAGCAGATAATAAAACAGTAAGAAAATGTATGTTAAACTCTTTTGGTGCATTAGGCTTAGGGATATCTGATTTAACCAATGATATGTTACAAGATTCTATTAATAGTTTCTATCATGCAGCAAGATCATCTATTTGGGCAACTTTGTTTAATGAAGAAATTACTCCAAACAATAAAAAAATTTTTGAATTGGTTAAAAATAAAAAAATAAGGAAATTATACAAAAGAATAATTGACTTTAGAAAGAATATTCCTGATTATGAAACAGATATTAATCTTTCTAAAAAAATTTATAAAAAGGGTAATATCAATCATTTTACACAAATATTAAAAGATACAATAGAGATTGTCAAAATAAATTATAAAAAAACCTTTAAAAAAGATTTTGTTGGATTCTTTGATATACTACGTTTATTAAATAAAAGATATAAAAGAATACATGATTATTATTCTGTCTTTTTATCTGTAAATTGGAAAAGGGAAATCCCTTTTTATTTTATTACGTTTTCATTTAAAAATAAGAAATGGCTTCTTATAGAAATAAATGCTAATAATAGGAAAATTAAAGAAACAATTTTAAAAGAATCTTAAGAATTATTGTTTTAATATCTAATAAATCATAAGATTATTAGATAAGCGCTTTAACTCAATTAACTAAAATATGAAAGTTGTCAGTTGACTACAATTTGTAGCAACTTATGCAATCATCAGCGAGAATTGATTTGTAGTTTGTTTTTTTATTAAACCTCTTTATTATATAAGTAACTTAATTTATTTATAAATGGTACTTATATATAAGTAATGTTTATATACTAGTTAAATTACTTATATAGTATGAGAAACTCAAAGAAAGAGAGAATATTAAGGATATTGTTAAGTAATAAAGACTTAACTAGATATAAGATTGCAAAAATAGCTCAATGTACTCCTTCATGGGTTTATATGTTTGTGAATAAGATTAAAGATAAAAGTAACAATAAACTATTTGATTTATGGCTTAAAATAAAGAGAAAACCAAAATACAGGGAATACTTAATTAAAGATCCAATTGAGATATTAAAAGATACTAAACTGGATTATGCATTGACTACATATTTTGCTGAATCTTTACACCAATCTTATTTATTTCCATTAAGATATGATATTTATATAGATGAAAAAGATCTGGAAAAATGGCATAAGACATTAACAGGAAAAGGGTTTTATGGAAAGGGCAATTTTAGAATATTGATATATGAAGATTTCAAATTTTTAGATAAAGAAATAATAAATTTTAAAGGCATTAAACTTAAAACAGTTTCAAAACCACAACTAATAGTAGACTTATTATATGAAAATGGCCCTGCTAAAGAAGCCGGGGAGATGCTTATGAAAAATGTATGAAAAATATCAAACAGAACTATCATGGAATTATATCAAGGAAACAACAGACAAGCTTAGTAAACCTGTAGTTGTAATAGGTGGATGGGCTGTCTATTTCCTAGTTAGAAATAAGTTTAAAGAAATGTATGGAAAAGACTATTTAGGAAGCAAAGATCTTGACACTTAGGTTATTCTTTAAAAGAAAATAATTTGGAAGAATCAAACTTGTTTAAAGATATAAAATACTTAGAAAAAGAGGGATTTAGGTTAATTGGATTTAGACTAATGCAGGAATTTCATACAGAGACTAAGAAAAAACTAAGTCAAGAGGAATCTAAAATGATTTCAAGTGCTTTTATACATCATATCTATATTGATTTAGTAGTTAATAAGATTCCTAAGGACTTTAAGAAAACCTTTGGTTTTACTCCTATAGATGAGCCTTTACTTGATCTTATTTTTTTAGGTAAAAATATTAAGATAGACAAATTGATTATTCCAAATCCAGAGGTAATGTTAGCTATGAAACTTAATTCAGTTTTAGGAAGAAATAAAGAACATAAAAGGGTTAAGGATATATGCGATATATTTTCTTTAATTTATTGTTCTGTTAATTTAAATGAATTTTATAAAATATACAACAAAACTAAAGCTAGAAATATATTAAAAGACTTGGATGTTGTTAGTGCTTCTGAACTATTAGATATTGATAAAAACATAATAAAACGAGTATTTAATGAGGTTTAAATGAACTGGAATGAATTATTCAGGATAAAAAAGAGTAATATTAAAAAAAGAAAGAAGAGAAAAAAATAAAACTTTGAGTAAAATCTCTTAATAATACATCTATTTTAATTTCAATTCTTATTAAAATCTAAATAAACTATAAAACTAAACAATAAATACTTTAATTTTTTACTAATTTAAATTTTCTTAAGAACTCATTCTAATAAGATGATTGTATTATTCACAAAAAATGGATAAAACATCCATAAAAAGTGAAGAATAGAAACATTTCTTAAAATTTTGATAAAGATCTTATTAAATAAAAACGCTTTAAAAACCTTTAAATATTAAAAGAATTCATTGATTGATATGAAAAAGGATAACGAAAGATCAGATAAAATAGATTCAAAAAAAGCATTAGAGAATACATCTAAATTAGATAATAAAGAGAGTTTAGAAACAATAAGACATTCCTGTTCTCATGTACTAGCAGATGCTATAAAGACATTATATCCTGAAGTAAAGTTAGCAATAGGCCCTTCAATAGATGATGGATTCTATTATGATTTTGACAATCTAAAGATTACAGAACAAGATCTAGAAAAAATAGAGAAAGAGATGCAGAAGATTATTGATAAAAATCTTCCATTTAAAAAAACATCAAAAACAAAGGCAGAGGCTAAAAAGACATTAAAAGATGAACCATATAAATTAGAGCTATTAGAAGAAATTGATAAGCCAACTTTCTATCAGCATGGAAATTTTATAGATTTATGTGCTGGTCCTCATGTTAAAAATACTAATGAGATTAAAGCATTCAAGCTATTAAAAATAGCAGGAGCCTATTGGAAGGGTGATTCTAAAAATAAGATGCTTACAAGAATTTATGGAACAGCTTTTTCATCAAAACAAGAACTAGATGATTTTTTAAAGCTTCAGGAAGAGGCTGAAAAAAGGAATCATATAAAACTAGGAAAACAACTAGAATTATTTTCATTTCATTCAGAAGCCCCTGGTTTTCCATTTTTCCATCCTAAAGGCTCAATTATCTGGAATGAAATAGAGAACTACTGGAGATCTGTACATCAAAAATATAATTATTTAGAGGTTAAAACACCATTAATCCTAAAAAAAGATCTATGGCTTAAATCAGGACACTGGGATCATTACAAGGAAAATATGTATTTTACCCAGATTGATAAACAGGATTTTGCAATAAAACCAATGAACTGTCCAGGGGGAATTTTAATCTATAAGGAAAAATTACATTCATATAAAGAGTTTCCATTAAAGGTAGCTGAACTTGGCCTTGTTCATAGACATGAATTATCAGGAGTCTTAAATGGATTATTCAGAGTTAGAAAATTTACACAGGATGATGCCCATATCTATTGTCTAGAATCACAATTAAAGGATCAAATAAAAGAAGTAATAACAATTATCCAGGAAATGTATTCAACATTTGGTTTTAAAGAATATCATATAGAGCTATCAACAAAACCAAAAGAACATATTGGATCTGAAGAAATGTGGAAGAAAGCAGAACATGTTCTAGAATTAGTTTTAAAGGAATCTAAATTAGATTATAAATTAAACAAAGGTGATGGGGCATTTTACGGTCCCAAAATAGATTTTCATATTACAGATTCATTAAAGAGAACATGGCAATGCGGCACAATACAGCTTGATTTTGCTATGCCTGAAAAATTTGATCTTGAGTATGATGGTGAAGATGGAAAAAGACATAGGCCAGTAATGGTGCATAGAACAGTATTAGGAAGCTTTGAAAGATTTATTGGAATATTAACAGAACATTATGCTGGAAAATTCCCTTTATGGTTATCTCCTATTCAAGTTATTATACTAAATATAAACTCAAAAAATATAGATTATGCTAAACAAGTTCTTGAAGAGCTTAAAGCAAATAATATAAGAACAGAACTAGATGATAGAACAGAATCTATATCTAAAAAGGTAAGAGATGCCCAAGTCAGAAATATAAATTACATGGTTACTGTAGGTGATAAAGAACAAGAAAATAAAACATTGGCAATAAGAACATTAGACGGAAAAGTAAACTTCAATGTAAAAATTAGTGATTTCATAAAAGAATTAAAGGAAAATATTGAGAAAAAGTGTTAGAATAAAATGTTAGACTCTTTCAATAAATTAACATCATCAAAAGAATTTAAGGAATGGAGATCTAAACATAAAGAATCCTATTTATGCAGTTGTTTTAAAATTATGGGTGACAAAGATCTAAGTTGGCAATTTGATTTTTATAATAAAAATAATACTATAACTTCATTTACAACAGACCCTATAGAAATTACAGAAAATCAGGAAATATTTCAGAAGGAAAAAACAAAATTAAAAGAATTGGATTTAAAAAAAATAAACCTTAATATTGATAATTCCTTAAAAAAGATAAAGGAAAAATATAAGCAAGATCATTTTATTAAAATAGTAATAATCTTACAGCCAGATTGCTGGAACATCACTTTATTATCTTCAGAATTTAAAGTATTAAATGTAAAACTAGATATTAAAACACAAAAGATAACAGATGAAAAATACGAATCTGTTCTAAATTTTAAGACAAAATAAAACTGTATATAAAACTTAAATATTCTCAGATATCCAATTCAGAATTGTCAGACATTGCATGGACAGTCTTTCCTAATTTATATCCTAGCTCTGTAGACAAATCAATCATGCCTGTAACCATCTCTATATTGCCATGAGCCGGTATTAGATGTTGAGGTTTAACCATATTTATCATATCTCTATGGTCTTCTCTCGAAGCGTGTCCACTCGTGTGGATTCCCGTAAACAATCTTACACCCATATGCTTTAATCTTTTCTCTAGAATCTCTCTATTTCTCATTGTTTCTGGAGTAGGAATAACTCTACATGAAAATATAACATTATCTTCAGGAGTAAATGTAAAGTTTAATTCTCCTTTAGCCATTCTAGATAAAACAGCATCTGGCTCTCCTTGATTCCCTGTACAAACAATTAGATATTCGCCTTTTCTATCATTAATTTTTTTAAGCTTCTTCTTAACTTGCTCTCTAAATCCAATAATTTCAACATCTTTGCCAAAGTTTATTACATCAATCTTAGATGCTATTGTACTGTATTTATGTAAACTCCTTCCTAAGAATAATACTTTCCTATTCATTTTTCTTCCAAATTCAACAATACTTTTAAGTCTGGCAATATGACTAGAAAACGTAGTAACAATAACTCCCTTACCTTTATTATTTACTCCAAATAAAACATCCTTTAACAACTCTCTAGCTACTTTCTCAGAAGGAGTTTTCATTTCTTCTCTAGAATTTAAAGAATCTAATATTAACGCCTTAACCCCCTGTTTTCCAAGTTCCTCTAGCCTTTTGTAATCTGGTTTTTTTCCAAGTACAGGATGATTATCAAATTTAAAATCATTAGCATATAACACAATTCCCTCTTTTGTATGAACAGCTATTAAAACAACTTGTACAGTAGAATGCGTCATGTTAATGAATTCAATTGTTATATTATCACTAACTTTAAAAGAAGAATTAGAATTTAATACTCTTAATCTATTTTTAAGATCAATCTTTTTATCTTCTAATAAAGTCTTTAAAACTTCAATAGTATATCTAGTTCCAAAAATATCACATTTATAATGCTTAGATAAATAAGGAACAGCTCCAATATGATCTAAATGACAATGGCCTAAAACAATAGCTTTAACATTATCCCTTTTAGAATCTAAAATATTATCATTAGGAACAACCCCTATTTTAATTAATTCCTTTGTTGTTAAATCTCTTGGATCTCCCTCTTCATAATCCAATAATTTAGGTAAATATAAACCGCAGTCAAGAATAATTATTTCATTACCCACTTCAATAGCAGTCATATTCTTGCCGACTTCACTATATCCGCCAATAGTATATATCTTCATTTCTTTTTCACCTTCCATACACAAAAATATGGTATCTTTGAAAATAGTTTATAATCCTTTGGAAAGGATGTTTTTGCTCTTTTTAAAGGATATGTATCTTTATAACCAACTATCTCAAAACCATTTCTTAATATTATTTTAATAATGGTTTCATAAGTTTTATGATAAGAATAAATCTTAATTTTTTTGTTTTCAATAGTCCAGAAAGCATATATTCTTTTTTCAGAGAAGTAATCATTTTCTCCTAGAACCCTTAATTTTTTATTAGATATTTTAATTTTCTTAGTACACTCTGCTATAGGATTTCCTAAAGAAAAAACAAAATAACCCTTATCATTTAATATATTATAAACCTGTTTAAAGACCTTATCCCAATCTTTGAAATAATCAAGAACTAATGAGGCTTGAACAATATCAAATTTTTCCTTAAAAGGTATATTATAACCAGAGCCTATTCTTAAATCAAGTTTAGGATTTTCCTTTCTTGCAATCTCAATGATTTTATTACTTATATCAAAACCTTTTACTATAGCACCTTTTTTAGTTAATAACTTAGCATAAATACCACTTCCACAACCAAAATCAAGAATTTTTTTGCCTTTAACATTCCCTAATAATTCTAATGTAGAAGGCATCTCTAACATCTCATTATAAAACCAACCATTAGGATGCTTCTTTGTTCTTAGATCATGATAATATTGTGATAGATTATTATAAATCTTTTTTGCTTGTTTCTCTTCTAAATTCATTTTCTTTTAATTTCTATTTTATTTCCTATTTTAATATGTTTTGATACACCTTTAGGAAGCTCAATTATGTACTTTGCCTTATTTTTAGGCTTTATCCATAATATAAAAGGTTTAACATTCCTTCTAATATCTACAACTTTCTTGTTTTTATTTAACCATACAACATCAATTGGAAAAAATACAAAGAACATATGTATTGTTGTTTCTAAAACATCTTCATGATTAGCTTCTAAAATTAATGCTCCTTTTTTTTTTTAATCTTCGTGAAAACATTAACCCCTTTAATCTGGAAAAAAAAGTTCTGCAATATTTAACATTATCAGCTATAACCTCTTTTCCTTTCAAGATCCTATACAAAAACAACACCCCCATATCCTACTGCATTCTTGTAATCATTAATAATATCCCCGGATGTATAATAATCAATGAGCTTTGCTTTAACTTTAGAATTTTTACATAATTCCATTGTAACAGCAATAGCAGATTTCCCACATATTGTCTTATCATTACTATATTTTAAAAATCCCTCTGTATCTAATTTCAAGATAAAATCAATTGCCTTCTTATCTAGATTATATAAATTCTTTTTAACATTATCAGTAAAAGGAATGTATCCATAATTGCTTCCATAATGTGTAAAATCTGAACTTGCAATAACAACCTTATTTTTAATCTTGTCTATTTTTTTAACAAGCTCCTTATCAAAACTACTTGTGACAATAGGCAATATTCTCAAATCGTTTATATTATCCTGAGATATAAATTGCAAGAAAGGAAGCTGTACTTCAACAGAATGCTCATATTTCATATTATTCTTTTCAAGTCCTAGATCAATATTAAAATTTTTAACAATCCCAAAAGGGGTTTTCCAGTCATCTAAATTTACTAAAGTTCCGTAGCTATTATGATTAGTCCCAATAATAACATAAACATCTGGAAATTTATATTGAGCAATTTCTCTATAAACCTTAGCCATACATTTACCAGAAAAAAAATATCCGGCATGAGGTATTATAGCACCTTTAATCTCTTTATCATTTCTTTTAAAATTAAAATTTCCAAATAAATCTTGAATCTGTTTTTTTAAAGCATCAGGATCATTCTTATAAAAACTTCCACTAACATAAGGCTCTCTCATTACATATTAAAAGTAAAAGTGGGGTTTATAATTTTTACTAATATATAGATTTTATGACAAAAAGATATCAAAAATTTGTTTATCAAAACTCTTTAAAAGTACGGGGCACTCTTGTATTTGATATCTCTCCAGAAACAGATAGTTCTAATCTTGTCAGTATGGTTAATAGGTTCTTTGATATAAGAATGGGCCCTTTTAAGCAATTAATAAATTATCATATTTATAATGGATTTGAAGATAATCATATAAGAATAGACCTAATATCTCGAGATATATCAGAAGAGTTTGTTGAAAATTTAATAAAAGGATGTATAGGCTATTTAGATATGATAATGCCTTATGAAAAAAATAATCGTTTCCTTAGTAACCTAATAACAAGGATTAAAAAATCATCAAATTCATCTAAATCATCTGTAAAAAGAGTAATGTATCCAATAAGAAATGTTAAAAACCTTACTGAAAAAGTAAGAACTTTTTTAGAAAAGGAAATTAGTTTATTCCCTGGCAGAATAAGAATAAACGGTTTAAATGAGTATAAATCTCTAGATTCCTTAAATGGAGTTTATGTAGATCTAGTTTTATTAATAAAAAAAGAATATGAGAATTTTACAATACATGATTTAAAAAGGCTTATGAAAAGATGCGAAGATTATATTAAAAGTAGTTAAGATATAAGTAGAAAGTGTAGGTAAACAATAAGCCGTCTTTTGTTGGTCCCCTTCAAATTTCTTTTAGGATGGACCATTCCAACATTCTACTAAGCGTAATTGAAACTTGCACCAACCAGGGCTTGCCGTTTCAACGAATCCCTTAAAAACGTCCATTGGTTATCTCAGTTCTTTCACAAAAACCTTCGCAAATATCATCCTATTTAAAGGCCGTGCCGTTTCTGAGCAGTTGCCCTCCATTTCTGGAGATAACATCAAATATAGTTATTAACTATATAGTTATTGGTTCCTCTTTACTGGGATTTAACCAGTTAAAAAAGTAAAGTGGTGGACGGACTTTCCTCAGTTTTACAACCGATAGTTGGACTGTTTACCTACATAATTTAATTCAAATTTTCCGTTTATAAAGCTTTTCTTTTGTTAAAATTTTTTTAGTTTTATTTTAAAAGCAAAAATTAATAAGAAAATTTACTATCTATTCTTTAAATTATTTTATCTTGGTTTATATCTTCTCCATCTTAAATTTGGATGTGAATCTTTATTTCTTGAATAATTTCCTATTGAATTAACTTCTATTATATCTTCAAGATTAAATCTATCTAATCTATTACAAGAAACATAGAATTTATCTCCCTCTCTTATATACAATCTTCTTGTTTGTTTATCTATCGCTATTAAGTCTCCTTCTTCTAATATAATAGGAGTATTATATATACTTATTATTTCCATATTTGATAGAAAGACAGAAAATTTATAATACTTTTTCTTTAAAACATTTATTTAATTTTAATATCTAAAAGAAGTAAAATTATAAGAATAAAATTATAGATTAAACATAAAAATAATAAAAAATTTAGTCTACAAACCAAGATTTAATATGTATGCTCCTATAAACATCAAAATAATAAAAAATATCTTTTGTATAAGAACCCCTTTATCTAAGTCTTCTTTAATTAATTTTGGTAGAAATATAGAAAAGCCTATTCCTATTAAAAATACAAAAAGTGGCTGAAATCCACTTACTGCAGCAACAATTGTTAAAGGAGCAAGCAATGATGCAAATGTAAATACTATTGTTGCAATTATATTTATAACCTCGTTTA
>JAZDEO010000052.1:0-2356 GCA_043808705.1 archaeon
ATCAGCCATTTGCCGTCGCGCGAGCTTCTTACCTTAACAGGCGTTCTCTTCTCATAGTTTTGGTTTAGATTTTCTTGTTCCATTTTTATTGCCTCCTGTTGTAATTCTCAAGGAGTAATGGATATTTAAGGTTTGTAAGCAAGGAGTGGTAATGGAAAAAAGGCAAAAAACTTGAATAAGGACGATAAAGTTCATATCTCACGAAAATCCTTTTTAAATTAAAGAAATATGCTATAATATTTTTATCTAAAAAGGTGGTATTATGGAATTAAAATATGAGTTAAATCCAAAAGATAAATTTAATACATTAGAGATTGTCAATATTACAACCAATCAAAAGTTAACTTTCCATGCTAAAATAAAATTAATAATTAAAAAACTTAAAGAAAAATATGACCACTGCGATATTAGTATTTTTTTCTTTGATTTGGCATTATATAAAATAATAAGTGAAGTAAAAAGAATCTCTGTAACAACTGCCTTTTTCGATTCAAGCACAAATAAATTGATTTTTGTTAATGAATCCAAGAATAGAAAAGTTCTACTACGGGATGACTCGTATGTATTCGATATCAAGCTCCCAGACGCACCCGACAAACTTGGCATATTATCTTTATCAAAAATACAACATCTTCAGATGAATACCGAAATCAGAAATTATACAACAGCTGCAACAACTTTATTAGCAGACCTGCTAATTGAAGAGGCAAAAGATAGAAAATTATTTAGAGAATCTTTTATTGATCGGGATACAGGTTTATTTAATAAGGCATATCTCGACAAAAAATGGCTTGAGTTAAAGCATAATAAAAATCAAAGGCCGATTTGTTTAATTATGATAGACATAGACAATTTTAAATCCTTAAATGACTTCGGATATTCATTCGCCGATAAAGTAAGGGATGAGGTTATTTTTAAAACAAAAAATTTAGTTCCAAGCGATGCTATTCTTATAAGAAAACACGGAAGAGGAGATGAATTTATAGTACTTCTAACCAAGCGAGAACAAAAATATTGTATTGAGATAGCAGAGAAAGTACATAGCTCTATTAAAAATTCAAAAATTAAAATTGGTGATAAAGAAGTCAAGATAACTGTGACTATCGGAGTAACGCTTTGCCCAAATGATGTGGATAAAATAAGTGACCTCGAAGAACATGCAGATAGAACTATGCTGATTGGAAAGAAAATGGGTAAAGACAGAGTTGTTAGCAGCTCAGAATTAAAGAAAATTATTCTCCCAGATTACAAATTTATTGATGAAGATGTAACCAATAGGAAATTCATGAAAGAAATTTTTTATAAGTATGTTGAAGATGTAGGGGCGGTCATTATTAAAAACGAAATAATTACAATCGAAATAAATGACGATAAGGGGAAAGATGCTACTTATAAAGTAGAAAAGGAACTTATTGCTGCAAAGGATGATGTCAAAAGTAAAAGAGGATTGGAGATAATAAAAATCATTGGTGAATTAAAAGAGAAACCTATTATAGATAATGGGACTATGTCCATAATAAAAGATGTCAAGTCTGGTATATATTACTGTAATATTTTATATGATCGTTACTTAAGTAAAGACCTATATAAATATTTAATTACAAGTAAATTTTTAAATACTTTTACTGATTCAGAGAATCAATGGTCCCATAAGATTTTAATACCAACAGAGAATCTAAAAATAATGATAAAATTACCTAAAACAAGGGGCTGTAAATCATATAATGGAGTTGTGTTCCGTGGTTCTCAGCAATTTTCGATAGAGAAAGAAATAAATTTTATACCAAATTTTGATGAACTATTTCAATGTATTTCACTAACATGTTGCCCGACATTATATGACAGATATTTATTAAAATGGGTATGGTAAATATAGTAAGATTTAAAAAGTTATGATTCTTATTTAATAGGTACAACTTGACAGGAGAAAACAAAAATGGGTGGTGGAAGTTCCGGTTCTGCATAATAAGTAACAAGACATATTAAGTGTATTTAAATATTTCGGGCAGTTTATGCTCATGCCCAGGAGTTTTTGTGTTAGTGTGAGTGGTAGTGTTAGTATGAGCTTTTCCCCGCTGATGTCCTTGTCCATTCATAAGACAAGTGAGAGAGGTGTCTCACCCTCGTAGGGGCTGGTTTTAAGGCAGCCAGCAACTTATTTCCTGCTTGTTAAACGTTGTATGCCTCAAGAACTGCTGTCTGCAATTCCTCTTTCAAGGAATCCTCAAGCAACATAACCGTCGGATACCACTTGCCATCCTTACCTTGAGCAGAGGGCATTGAAACATACAAGCCATTCCTGCCATCGGCAACCTTTACTCCCTTAACAAGTAGCTGACCGTTAAAAATCACATCA
>JAZDEO010000053.1:0-9228 GCA_043808705.1 archaeon
AAAAAGTAAATATTTAAAATAGGCTCGGTGACTCTTCGAATTTACTTCGTAAATTCTAGTCCTTCCGTTCTCAATTCCTCGCTCTCAAAATCTTCGATTTTGGAGGATGAATTGGAAGTCAGGAGAGTCTAACATTAATTAGTTTCAATCGCTACGGGGCAAAATTACAGATGTGGTAATAGATGTTACTACTAATAAAAGACTATAAACCGAAAGATTTAAATACTAGTTATATTCACATTTTTATATAATATTTTATAGGGGGTATAAAATGGAAATTTCAGATGCAATCTCAACTGAAGAGATGAAAGCAAAACTGCAAAATCTTAGAGAACATATGCCGGATGAAGATCAATTTACTTATGATTTTGGAAATTATTTAGCAACAAGATTAGATCAAGAACTTAATCCTATGGGATTTAATATGGTAGTTGAACTTACTCTTTATGATTTGCAAAAAGGAATTAATGGTTTCACTGGAAAACCCACACCAATTTCGTTAAGTGGAATGCCAGCACCAGTTTATGTAGTTATGAAAATGAATATTCCTAGCATTGCAAGAGCAGTATGTCCAAGTGATTTTGCTGATAAAGTAGAGCAAGTTTATACTGAAATCCATAAAAAATAATTTTTTTTAAAATTTATCCTATTCTTTTTTCTTTTATTTATACAATTTTGCCCCTTCGCGACTCTTCGCTCACAATATTCTTTGTTCGCTTGTCATTTCAACTCTATCGCTTCAGCTCTGATAACTTCGTTATCGAGGAAGCTCACGAGGAAATGAGAAACTAACACTGATTAAATACAATTGCAAAATCAAAAAAGGAAAGCGACCCTGTAGGGTTCAAACCCTCATCTAAGCCGGAGCTCAGCATAATCCGTTAGTGCAGCTAGCTTGTTGGTACACCCTACTCAGCCATCATTAACAAATATTATGTATAATAAATACTTTTTGATTTTGCAACTTCTCCGCTCCTCATTCTGCTGAATTGCGGTGCTCGACCTTCCACTCTGAAATCTCCGCTCTCAAATTCTTCGAATTTGGAGGGTTATTTCGAGGTCAGGGTATTTAACACTGATTAAACGGAATTCAAGGCAACCTAGTAGATCTTATCATGATGGTCAAAATCATCAAAATAAACTTTATTCCCAACATACCTAAAAACAAGAACAAAAGGACCTATATGAACCCTCTTGCTGTCTTTCATATTACTTCTTAAATTTTTATAATGTTCCAAATCAGGAGAATTCACAATTTCATCAATCTTACTCATAAGAGCTTCGTATGTTACTCTGTCTTTTTTGTAAAGCTTATTAATTTTTCTTTGCAAAGGATCACTTAACTCAAATTCTCTCATTTTTCAATAGCTTTCCTTAATTCAGCAACAGTATTAAATTTATGATATTTTCCTTTTCTTATTTTCTCAAGTCTCTTTAAGTATTCAGGTCTTATTTCTTCTTCATCTCCTATTTGAGATTCTATGAAGATTTCCACTTGTTTACTCATGCTTATTCCATGTTCTTTACAGAATTTGGAAAATTTATCATAAATTTCTTCATTTATATTGAATGTTTTTAATACCATCTTGACCTCCCATTAAATAATGTTAAATAATATTAAATAAACTTATTTAAATGCTTTTCGGTTGCCTTGAACTCAAAGATTTAATGTTCTCACACAATTAGCTTATAGAAGGTTCAAACTTAAATCTTTGGTTTTTACAAGTAAAAACCCGTTTAACACTGATTATACTCAATTATTACTCGGACGAAAGTCTTCTAATGGTTGCCTCCACCAAAACATCGATTGTATTAATCTTTGGGAAATTTTCCTCACCGAGCATAACTGCAAATTCTGTGCAACCTAAAATTATAGTTTCAGCCCCACTATTTAGATATCTCTCACAAATTTTTATCACTTTTTGAATCTGTTTTTGTTTATCTATTCCTTTATTAAACTTGAAAATTGAATTGCTTAACTGATTAATCTCTGAATCTTTTAGTTCGAAAGATTTGACATCTTTTAATTTGTATAATCCTTGTTTTATTGTATTTGGGGTTCCTATTATAAGATTTGATTTTATTCCCTTTCTTTTTAGCAAGTCTTTTAATTCATTCCTCAAATTAATAATAGGAGTATTAATTTCTTTTTGTAATATATCATAATAAAGATAAATTGTGTTACATATCATTACTATAAAATTGACTCCAAATTTATCTAACTCTTTTAGTCCATCTATATAGGGCTGTAATTCTTCATTGGTTATTTTATCATAAATGAGTTCTGGGGCCGGAATACTATTTATAACAATCTGAGGAAAATCTCTGTTTTCTTTGATTAATCCTTTTTCTTGGAGTCTTCTGATTAATTTATTGTAAAACTCTCCTGTGGCTTCGGGTCCAATACCCCCTAAAACTCCAATTTTACAGATGCCACCGGCAACCATTATTTATAGATTCATCTAAGAAAAAGTCTCTATTCTTGCCACCGAAAATCACGTTTATTTGTCATAATATAGGTTATTTCTCAATAGTATTTAAATGTTTTCAAAAAACACCCCCAATGTAATTTTTTCTTTTTTAATTTCTTCATCTATTATTTTTCTAACAACAATCCAGCATATAATAAAGGCAAAACAATAGTAGCATCTAATCTTATGTCAACAAACTTAGCATTTTTATTTAATTTACCCCAAGATATGCTTTCTCTTAATTCAGCACCAGAACTCCCTCCACTTTCAATTCTATCCATAGTTACTTGTATGCCATATAAAGCACCTTTACTGAACTGCATAGCCTGTTGTATGTAATTTTTAGGAACTCCTCCTCCAATATAAACAACTCCAGTTTTTTTAGAAGTCCAGGCAATATCTAAAATCTCTTTTAGATCCTCAAACATTAAAACCTTACATTCCTTTTTCTTCATTAAATTGTTCCAGACCATTAATCCTATTCCAGAATCAGACAAAGCCGGACAGAATATAGGAATCTTTTTTCTATAGCACGTGTTTAATATAGAATCCCTACTAGAAAGTTTTCCAAGTTCCCATAAAAATTCATTGACTGTCTTTTTATCCTTCAATTTATCAAAATTCTTATTAAAAAAATCCTCTAATTTTCCATATACCTCATTCTTCATAAAAACATTATAGATTCTGTCAATGCCTTTTTTATTAAGTTCATTATCATCTACTTTATCAGTTCCAATATAATGTTTTTGCCCTAGACTTTCAATAAGGTCATGAGTTAAATTTGCTCCTGTTGTAACAAAAACATCAATATATCCATTATCAAGTAAATCAACAATTATCTTTTTCATTCCTCCAGGAACCATTGCTCCAGCTAGTCCAAAAAATATCTTGCAATCCTTATCTTTATGCATCTCTCTATAAACTTGAATAGCCTCTTGTATTTTTCTGCCACCCATACTATTTTCTAGTTCCTTTAAGAATTCATTAAGTTTCATATTCTTCCTTATTTTAACATGCTTTACTTCTTTCATCTTGTTTCTTATTGTTTTATTATTTATTGATTTACTTCCAACCCTCTATTTTGTATATAGCACATACAACGGTACAAACAGGCCTATTTATACATTTTGTTCCGGGGCTCTGGTGCAATCCTAATTTTTAAATAGATAAGAGGTATAACCTCCTTTATATCAGTCAAGAAAAAAGGAAGGTGATACCTCTATGGTAAAAGAAAAGTATGACAACTACTTAAATTTTATTGATTCTGCTTTAGAACTTGCTAAATCTATTCCAAGATATTTTAGCAAGTTCTCAAACAAGATATATTGCAATCATCAGAAGCTTGCAATATATATCCTGATGCAAAAATTCAAGACAACAACAAGAGGAATTGTCTCAATGTTAAGAGCATCTTCTGATATAAGATTACATCTAGGATTGTCAAGAGTTCCTGTTCATACAACATTAATAAGATTTGTCAACAAGATTAAGAAATTAATTTCGAACTTGCTTGATATAAGGCAAGCAATTACAGTTGCTGTAGATAGTACAGGATTTGAACTAGAAAGTAAAAGTTATTATTACAGAACTGTCTGGAATTCAGACAAGAAACAGAAAACTAAGAGATATATGAAACTCAGTATAACTATAGATACTGACAAACAATTAATTCTGACTCATAAGACAAGAAGAAAGTTAAGACATGATGTTAAAGACTTCAAACACTTGCTTGAAGATATAAAGATTAAAAGATTAGTGGCAGACAAAGGATATGACTCCAAAAAGAATAGACGATTTGTTATCAACAAGCTTAAGGCTGTCCCAATTATTCCAGTAAGGCATCATACTAATTTTTATGGCTACATAAAAAGTAACAAGAAGATTGACGGCAAACCTTATCATAATAGGAGTAAAATAGAGACTGTATTTTCTGTAATCAAGCGTAAATATGGATCTGTTCTGAAATGCAGAAGTTATGCAACACAACAAGTAGAACTAATAAGCAAACTTATAGCTTATAATTTAGATCGAAATCTAAATTATCTTTTATTGCTTATTAGAGGATTGCACCAGAGCCTGTTCCAGTAATCTTGTAATTTATTTCTCCAAATTCCTCTTTCCTGTATTTAATCATAGAATTTAAAGAATCTTTTATTAATCTTTTAACCTCTTCTTCAGTATTTCCATGATGTTCAACAAACAAGCCTTTTTTCTCTTTATCTTGAACCCATCCTAATCCAGAGTATATTGTCTTTCCTTTAACTGATGTAGATAATCCAGATAACACACAATAAAGTTTATCACCATAATTAAATTTTTTATTAAATTTATCAATAATGATATCAGAACCTTTAGGAATTACAGAACTTAATTTAATTAAATTAAGATTTGCTATGCCTGCATTAAATAAAGCATTGTCAAAGGCACTTAATTCAGTTTCTCCTTCTCCAATCCCAAAAGTTACAATAATTTTCATATTTTTAATAAGAATGGAATGATTTATAAAATTAAGCCTTAGCTGCTTTTATTAATCCCAAGAATAAAGGAGAAGGCCAATTAAATCTAGATTTAAAACATGGATGACTTTGAGTAGCCACAAAATACTTATGACTAGGTATTTCTAAGAATTCCATCAACAATCTGTCTGTAGAGAATCCTGAAAATACAAGACCTTTTTCTTCTAGTTCTTTAACATAAACTGGATTTACTTCATATCTATGCCTATGTCTTTCGTAAATAATATCTTTTTTATTATAAAGTTTCCATATTACAGTATTTTGTTTTAACTTAGCAGGATAATCTCCTAATCTCATAGTTGCCCCATATCTATTTTCATATAATATCTTCTTTTGTTCCTCTAAAACATCTATTACAGGATACTTTGTATTTTTATCAATTTCAGTTGAATTAGCCTCTTTCATATTACAGACATCTCTAGCAAATTCAATAACAGCCAGCTGCATTCCATAACAGATTCCTAGAAAAGGAATGTTATTTTCTCTAGCATACCTAATACTTAGTATCATGCCTTCAATGCCTTTTTCTCCAAATCCCCCAGGTACAATTAATCCATCAAATCTATTCAAAGAATCTAAATTTCTTTCATTAATATTATTTGAATCAATCCATTCTATTACAGGTTTAAAGTTTAAATACCAAGAAGCATGCTTAATAGCCTCTAAAACACTTATGTAAGAATCTGTTAATGAAAAATTACCACTTGTAAAATACTTTCCAATAATCCCTATTTTAACCTCGTCCTTTAATTTCTTTATTTTGTCTATCTTTAATCTCCATTCTTTTATTCTATTTCTCTTGTATCTTAAATTAAACCTCTTAAGTATCTTTTCACATAATCCTTGTTTTTCAAATAAAACAGGAATTTCATAGACAATTTCTAAATCATGGGCGTCTATAACATCCTCATTATTCATATTGCAAAATACTGCTAGCTTCTCCCTTCTTACAGAATCAATAGGCTCTCTTGATCTACAAATAATAAAATCGGGTTGTATTCCAACGCCATTTAATGCTCTAACAGAATGCTGGGCTGGCTTAGTTTTCATTTCTCCAATATTATCAGGAATAGGTAAATAAACAACATGAATAAATACAACATTCTTATTTCTTCTGTTTGTCTCCCTTAAAGC
The DNA here is from genome assembly GCA_043808705.1 of archaeon. Classification (GTDB taxonomy): domain Archaea; phylum Nanobdellota; class Nanobdellia; order SCGC-AAA011-G17; family GW2011-AR20; genus JAZDEO01. The sequence continues at coordinate 6,122 of JAZDEO010000053.1, forward strand.
TTCCAGAAATAATATGTTTTGATAATCTCCTACTGTGCCCCCTATTTCAACTAGAACAAAATCAGACTTTTCATTTTTAGATATGCTTTCTAATCTGTTAATCACCTCTAAAGAAATATGGGGAATAACTTCAACACACTTTCCATTATACTCAAGATTTCTTTCTTTTTCAATAACTTTTTTATAAATCTGGCCTGTTGTTATATTATTTCTCTTCTTTAAGTTTATATTCATAAATCTTTCATAATTTCCTAAATCCTGATCTGTCTCTCCACCATCTTCAGTTACAAAAACTTCTCCATGCTCGGTGGGCCTCATTGTTCCTGCATCAATATTAATATAAGGATCGATCTTAACAGGACTTACTTTATAGCCTTGAGCCTTAAGTAAATAACCAATAGAAGAAGTTACAATTCCTTTTCCTAGTCCAGATAAAACGCCCCCTGTAACAACAATATACTTTTGCATAAAATAAAAATCTTTAAATTACTATTTAAATTCTATCCTTATTTATTATATATTTCCAACAATAACTTTATTAAACATAGCATTTATTTCACTACATATGATAATATGCAGATATTCAGAAATAGGGCTTAAGGGCAGAAATAGGAACTTCTTTGAAAATAGATTAATATTTAATATAAGAGACTGTTTAATAAAAAATAATGTAAAATATGATAAAATACTTAAGCTAAGAAACAGGATCTCAATTTATACAAACAATAAATGTTTATGTTTAAAGAATGTTTTCGGCCTTTATTCTATATCAAAAGCAGAAGAAACAGATCTTGACTTAGAAGAAATAAAGAAAACTTCTTTAAAATATTTTAATGGCTCTCCTTTCAGGATAACAACAAAAAGGCTTGACAAATTATTAATGAATTCACAGGAATTAAACATAAAAATAGGTTCCTATATTGTTGAAAAGACAAACGCAAAAGTTGATTTAGAAAAACCTAAAACAGAGATCTTTATTGAAATATTCAATAATAAGGCTTATATCTTTAATAAAAAAATATACTGTTTATCTGGACTGCCAGTTTCAACAGAAGGCCTTGTTACATTATTATTAGAAAATAAATATTCATTATTAGCAGGCTTTTTAATGTTAAAAAGGGGCTGTTTTCTTGAAGTAATAAAAAAGAGAAATATTCCTTATAAAGTTTTAGAAAAATATTCATATGGCTCTAAAATTGATATAGTTAAAGTTCCAAGCAAGAAATCAAATGCAGTAATAGTTAATGATACAATTAAAAATCTAAAAAATTACAATTATAAAATCCCGGTTTTAAGGCCTTTAATAAGCTTTGATAAAAAATGGCTAAAGTATATATAGAAACATATGGATGTACAGCAAATCAAGACAATACTTTGATATTCAAAGGACTATTAAAAGATTATAAAATTGTAAGCAACATTAAAGAAGCAGATATAATAATTGTTAATACATGTACTGTTAAACAAGCTACAGAATCAAAGATAATTGAAAATTTAAAAAAAATTATTAAAGAATATCCAAAAAAGAAAATTATTATAGCAGGATGCATGCCAGAGGCAGAGCCAAAAATATGCAGAAAATTATTTCCAAATGCTTCTTTAATAAACACATATCACGTTACAGACATTTCTAAAATAATCAAATCTTCTTTAAAAAATAAAAGATTAGAGCTTCTTGGAAAGAGAAAAGAAAATAAAACAAATCTTGATAAAATTACAAAAAATAAAGACACAGTAAGCATCCAAATAGCAGAAGGCTGTTTAGGAGACTGTACTTACTGCATTACAAAATTAGCAAAAGGAAATCTTCAATCATTTCCAGAAGAAGACATCATTAATGAAATAAAAAAAAGAATAAAAGATGGATATAAAAGAATAAATTTAACATCCACCGATAATGGTTGTTATGGTCTTGACATTAAAACAAGTCTAGTTTCTTTGTTATGCGATGCTATCAAAATTCCTGGAGACTTTAAATTAAGAGTAGGTATGATAAATCCAAATTATGCTAAGCTTTATCTTAAGGATTTAATAAAAATTTATAGATCAGACAAGATTATAAAATTTCTACATATCCCGGTTCAATCAGGATCAAATAAAATCCTTAAAGATATGAACAGGAAATATAAAGTGCAAGATTTCATGAGAGTTGTAAATGAATTCAGAAAAAATATTCCTGAAATTAATATAAGCACAGATATTATTGTAGGATATCCTAATGAAACAGAAAATGACTTTGAAGAAACCTTAAATTTACTAAAAAAGATCAAGCCAGAAATCCTTAATATATCAAAATTTACTTCACGTCCTGGAACTAAAGCATCTAGATTAAAGCAATTAAAAACAGAGGAAATAAAGAGAAGATCTGTTATGCTAACAAATCTATACAAAAATTACTCAAATATTAAGAAAAGTTAAACAATTTTTAATGTACTACCAGGACTTTCATTCTTCGGCAAATCTGAAATCCCTAATATAACCCCCCTATGATAAAAATCAACATACGCTAAGGTTGCATCATCCCCAAACTTTAAGGCAACCAAGGATAAATGCTGCATAAAATTTCTGCAAGAATAACTTCTATATTTAGTTGCTATATCACGACTCTCTTGATGATTAAAGACCTTGCTGACTAAACTAACCCCTTCACCCCCCTGTATGTAATAAGCAAATAATAATTGTTGAACCAGTAAAGCATATTGTTTTTTACCCAAGACTTTATAATTTGACAATGCTTCAGTAACATATCTAATATCTTGTTCTGTCAAACCCTTAATTAGATTATTAAAAAGAGGATCCACGCAATTATTTTTTATTATTCTATCAACCATAATTTCTAAACCATCTCTCCGTCTAAATAACTCATAAACTCTAACAAAAGGTCTTTTCTTTAAGTCTAAATCCAACCTATCTAATTTAAGCTGAATTACTTCATTTATTTTTTTTGGTTCAAGCATACAATATTAAAACAGTATCTCCTAAGGTAAATTCTTCACTAAATGATTAATAGAAAAAAGCAAGTATGAGCTATGCTCTATACTTGCTTTATGATTCACCTAGTAAGATGGATGAAGAAACAACTAAAAAAGCTTTTCTCTTACTTGTTC
>JAZDEO010000054.1:0-9305 GCA_043808705.1 archaeon
GAAAATCACTTCAAAATACGAAGAGGTTTTAGAGAGGGATATTACAGGGTTCGGCTCTGGCTCTCACGCTATCTTGCCAAAAAAACACACTGGTAAGAAAGCAGTTATCTTGATTAAGAAATAAAAATACAAGATGCCCTAAGGCATCAGGAGATTAAAATGTCTTGCGAACAAAATAACCCAAAAGATAGTAAGGTTTTAGACCTTAAAAAACTTTCTAAAGATAGAGATGAAAGAGCCAAATTAATTTTAGATAATGGAAATCCAAAAGTATTAGATGAAGCTACTTATCTAGTTCCATCATCTAATCATAAGGATAACTATAAGGTAAGTCATATAGATAGCTGGACTTGTGAGTGTAAGGACTTTCAATTAAAATGTAAGGATAATGGCTTATTTTGTAAACATATAAAAGCTATTCAGTTTTTCTTAAAATTCAAGAATAAGGTAGAATTAGATGATATGAATGTTGATAATGAAATTAATGATGAAATATGTATCTATTGTAAATCAAAGAACATAGTGAAAGACGGCATAAGAAAAAATAAAGGAATACAAAAACAAAAGTTCTTATGTAGAGATTGTAAGAAAAGATTTGTATTAGAACCTATAAAATATATTAAAGCTAATGGTAAGATAATAACTTTAGTTATGAATGATTACTTCAAAGGTCATTCATTAAGGGATATTAAAGATAGCTTGTTTCAATTCTATAATATGAATGTTACTCACGAAACCATAAGAAGATGGATAAGAAGATTTTGTAAGATAATGAATAACTATACTAATAAGCTGGATATTAAGCTAGGCGATAGTTGGCACGTAGATGAACAGGTTGTCAAGGTTAATAAGAACAAGAATGAGAAATGGGTTTGGAATTTGATAGACGCAAAGACAAGATTTTTAATAGCCAATAATGTTACAAAGGAAAGAAGCATTAATGAAGCTAGAATAGTGTTTAAGAAAGCAAAACAAGTAACAGATAAACAACCTTTAACCATTACAAGTGATGGTCTTTTGAGTTATGTAAAAGCCATCAAAAAGGAATATGTAAGCCATAAGATTTCTTGGAATAGAATAAAGGGCGTGGAACATATAAGTAATGCTGGAATTTCTAAAACACAAAATAACAATCCAATAGAAAGATATCATAATGAATTTAGGGAATTTGAAAAGATAAGAAGGAACTTTAAGAGTATGGACACTTTAGAGGAATGGAATGACAATTATAGATTATATCACAACTTCATAAAACAAAATATGGCTATAAATTACAAAACACCTTCTAATATAGCAACAGGTTTAATATTAGATAAAAACAGATGGTTAAGCTTGTTGAAATTAAGCTTAAATCAGCCGAATATGACAAAAGAGGAAGAAGTAAAGAAATCAGTCAAAGATTAGACAGAGAGCGGTTGCTCTAAAAGTCTTTGTGAAGGGCTTTTTCTAAATTTTTTATAGAAAAAAATATAGAATTTATTTTATAAAATTTAACCTAAAATTTGTTCTATCTTTGTAATGAACTCATCAGCATCCTCTAAAGAACTATTAGCCATCTCTCTTGTGATTGAAGGTGTTGCATCATATTGTGCTGTCTCTCTTTTTGTTTTTGTTTGGATAAGTTTTGTGATAAGCTGTTCACTAAAGGAATAAGCCTTTACAAGTTTATGAAGGTCATCCACATCTAGTTTATTTTTCTTATCAGAATCATCCTTTTTATTAACAAAATTGTATTCTAAAACTGTGATTGTTGCAGCATGGCTCTTTGATTTAAATCCAAGCTTTGCCAAAGCTGATAAAGCAGATACATACATAGAATAATAAGATACAATAATAACCCAGTCATACATCTCAAAATTATTTGCTAAAGAAAGGAACTTTTTCAGATCATCTTCTTCTGAAATCTTAAAAAGAAGATTAGCAACACCGATATTCTTTCTTGATTTTGCTAAGAAAGACTTTTCCAGCTTTTTGTATTCATCACCTTTAAACAATTGTTTTTTTCTCAAGTAAGCATCAATTTTTCCTTTTAATATATCTCTTCTGTCTTTCATGTCACAATCCTCCAGAAGATTTCATGACCATAAAAAGATATGCCATATTCTTTAACTTCTTTTCCAACATTTAATTCTTTTGATTTTAGCATTTTCTTCAATTCTTCAATATTGGTTATTATTGGGCTTATCTTAATGTTGTATGAATATTGATAACTTGCACTCTCTCTTTCTATTGATTCTCTTAATTCTTTATTTTTTAGGTCATTTACAATAAACATCAAGTCTATGTCTGATTTTTTTGTTGATGTGCCTTTAGCATAGCTTCCAAACAAGACAATAGAATGGATTTCAGAGATAAATTTTTCTGTTAATTTAGAGATTAAATCTTCAATAACTGCTTTTATTTTTGGATTTTCTTTATAAAACTCAGCTTTTTTTAAAATGTCTAGAGATTCTAGAAGGTGTCTTGCATTAGGATTATTTAAGTCTATTTTAGATTGCTTTGCACTTCCTATCTTCTCTATCTTGATTATTCCCTCTTTTTCCATTTCAGTTATATGATTGTATGCAGGTCTATAGCCAATCTTTAACTGTTTAGAGATTTCCAAGATTGTTAGACCTTTATCTAGTTTAGTCCTCATCAGTCCAATAATCTTTAATAATGTGTTTTGTCTCATAGTTATTCATTTAATGAATAATGTTATTCACTTTAGTATATAAACCTTTCGTTTATCTTAAAAGTCTTTGTGAAGGGCTTTTTCTAAAAAAATTATATAAATTTTTATGCATAAAAAACCTTAAATTATTCATTTAGAATAATGCTAATTAGCAATTAGCAGATTTATGCAATAGTGCTAATTGGCAGTTAGTACTCTAATTTAAATTCTGAAAAACCAAGAAAATATTAGAAAAACCGAAAAGTTTATATAAACAAAGGATATTATAATATCATAAAATGGAAAATTATCTAAATTTAGAATTAATAGAGCAAAATGAGTCTTTATTAGTTGGTAGAATCTTTACAGAGATGCAATTAAATATCCTAAAAAAGAGATTACAGAATAAATCTCTTGATTCTAACGAGAAAACGTATTATTATAAGTTTATTAAGCCAAAAATTAGGGCAATGATGGCATTCTTCAATATTAGCGAGATAAACATCAATGGTAAAGAATTAATTAAAGAAAATCGGCTAGAAGAAGCTATAAAAATAATTCATAAACTAGAACAAAAACACAAAGGCAAGAAGATAATACTTTCTGGCTCATTTTTGTTTAATAAAAAATATAATGACATTGATATTTTTGTTTTTTCTAAATATGATAAAGAAGATTATCAGAAAGGCAAGATTCATGTTACATTCTTACATGAATCTGCAATAGAATCGTTATTTTTTAGTTCACTATGCAAAATCAGCGTTAGTAACTTTAATTATACAATAAAAAATAATTTTGATATAGAATTAAGCAATGTGTTACAAACTTATGAATTGTTAATAAATACTATTTTGAATAAGGAAGATTATGAGAAAAATCTTAGGGACTTCATTTTACAAACTGAATATATTTCTAAAGGTGTAGTTTTGAATCCTAAACAATTGTATGATCTTCAAGAAAAACTTTCGCAGAAAAAAATAGATATTTTATCCAATACATTTATTAATTCATTAATATTAAGCTACACTACAAAACAATTAAATACAAAACTTAAAGCACAAGTTAAGGATTATAAAAAATTATTAACAGAGTATACAACTGCTAAGAATCTGCCGGTTTATATTGATACATATTCAAGGGTGATTTCACTTGCAAACTAACGAAGCCAAAGAATTAATAAGGAAAATTTTAGATTCTGATGTAAAATTTGATGGACACTTTGATAAATGCTTTAGCAACCTGAAAGACACACAACAACTAAAGGTTATTAAATGGGTTAAATCATGTAAAGAATTGAAAACTAACCCTATACAATCAAAAATAAACCGAGAACTTATTGGATTTGTAAAAAGAATTGGAAGCAATCTTAGGGCAATATTAACTAAAGAAAAGAAAGGATATTTCCTAGAATTATTTTTAGATAAGCATAAGTATTATGAGATAGAAATGAACAAGCTAGGATTCTAGACTCATGACCTTTAGCTTATAATTTTAATTAGTAAAGCTATTAGGTATATTTTTCTGTCAAATATCACATTAAACATTATAACTCAACACTTTCTTTAATAGCTTTGGATTGTTCAATTTTATCACATTTTTTCTTTTAATCTTCATAGCCCTAAAATACAACAACTTGTGTAACGCCCAAGAGAACATCACCTTTTTCAGCAGTTTTATCGACGATAAACTAGAAAAGTTCGCCGTGGGCAAACGTTATACGTGTTGTTGTATTTTAAAGCGAATACTAAAAAAATTCTATATTTTTTATGAAGTTTTTTATATAAAACTCTAACCTAAAAATTAAGAGTTTATACTAATAACCATTTCCAAATTGGTTGAACATAAATCTTTTTGTTTTCTATCTCAATATTTTTTTCTTCATTAAGTGTTATTATTATGCCTTCTTTAAGATTAAATTTCCTCATTGCTTCTAACAATCCTTCTGTTTCTCTTTTTTCATTTTCTGCTGTAAATTTTTCAGTTACCTGAACAGCTTCAACAATCTTATCTTTTTCTTGAATTATGAAATCACATTCATAAGTGTCTCTATTGTAAAATATTTTTTTACCCCTTCTTTTTAATTCCAAAAACACAAGATTTTCCAGTAATCTTCCTCTGTCCTCTGAAAATTTAAAACTTACAGTATTCAAAAGGCCATTGTCAATGCAATATACCTTTTTTATTGAGCCTAGCTGTTTTCTTAAAGAGTATTCATATCTTAAACTCTGAAAGAACAAATAGGCCTCTTCAAAATAGGATATATAATCTATAACTGTTTTTTTATTTAACTTATATCCTAATGAAGAAAGTGTGTTTGAAAGTTTTGTGTATGATAAATCTTTCGCAACATTCTCAAACAAAAGGTTTGATAAGATCTTTAATTCTTTAAAGTCCCTAATGTTATATCTTTCTATAACATCTTTTAGAATTATTGACTCAAGGTAGCTTTGTAAAATCTGCTGTTTTAGTTCAAGGCTCTTAAACAGAGCAGGATATCCTCCCTCATTAAGATATTCGTTAAAGACTTTTTTAACATTGAATCTTTGGTTGCTATTGCTCAATGTTTTTAGATCATAATCTATTTTCTTCCATTTTAATAACTCCTTAAAGCTTAAAGGATAAATTTCTATTGGAATTACTCTTCCTCTTAATGATGTTGAAATCTCTTTGCTCAATAGTTTGGAAGATGAGCCTGTAAGGAATAAATGAATATTTTTGTGCATATCATGTATTCTTCTTGTCCAGACATCCCAATTTTTGACATTCTGTATCTCATCTAAAAACAGGTATAATTCTGTTTTTATCTCAGTATTAGACAACTCATAAAATGTGTTGAGAAGCTTATCTAAATCTTCTGCATTTATTCCCAATAATTTTTCATCTTCAAAGTTCAAATACAATATATGCTCCTTAGGTATATCTTTTAAAAGGTCATTAATCAGGCAGAAACAAACATAAGTCTTTCCAGCCCTTCTTGGACCAATTATTGAGATTATAAACTCTGATTTTAAGGGAACATTAATATCTCTCTCTAATGCCTTAGGTATCTCAAATTCTTTCCACTGTACTATTATTTTTTCATAATCTACCATTTTACCCTTTAAAAATTGTGTATTATAACACACAATTTAATTGATTTATGGTTATTATGATAAACATATTTATAAGCTTTTCGGTTGTGCTAAAATTCTTTAAAAATTATTTCTGAAGGGTCTTTTCCGTGTTATTTTGTTATTTTATTTTACTTATGTACATTAGAATGTACTTATTTATACGATTTATGGTCATCTCAATGTACATATTTCTGGGTGGTAAATAGCCTCTAATTACAGCATAAGGGCTTTTTCTAAAAGAATTATATAGAAAATTTAGTAATTTTAGAAATCAAAGAGTCTTTAAGATCTCTGACTTAACCTTATCAAATGTATTATTATTAATTACTCCTATTTTCATAACAATCAGGTTCTTTTCAACTGTAAATATCTTATCAGCCCTTATCCTGCTAGATTTTAATAGTTTTCCAGAACCTAGGTCTTCTTGGTTTATTATTAATGAATAAGGTTCATCTTTTATTACCGTTGTTAAAGGAACCATAATACAATCAGATGATTTTTTATTAAAAAGGTCATTAGAGACAATTAAAGCAGGTCTTACTTTTGTGCCTTCTAAATCAGAAAATGGATAAGGCAGTAAAACTATATCTTTTTGCTGGACATTCATTTTTTTAGATATTGATTCCAGATATTATCTTCTTTATTATTCCAGACTTCTTTTAACGATTTTTCGCTAAACTTTAATATATCCTTAAAGTCATCCTGCATTTTGCTTTCAGCTTTTTGGGCTTTTTCTAATAACAGTTTTCCATCTATCTGGATCATTATTAAGTTATCACCTTTATTTATTCCTAAATTTTCCCTTATTTCCTGAGGTATAGCAATCTGTCCTTTTTCAGATACTTTTATTGTTTTTATCATCTTAATCAAGTATAGTAAGAATTTTCTTACTTATAAACCTTTCTGTTTTATGATTATGTATCTAATAAGTAGTAACAAATAGAAAGCTTTAAATACCAAAGAAATGTTTAGTATAATGGGAGTATAAAATGTCAAACATTAATTTAGATATAAGATCAAAAGATATAGAATCTGCTTATGTAGTGGAGCCTTTTGATAAAGGTCTAGAGATTTTAAAGAAAGCAGATTACGAAATAATTTCTTCAAGGGATAATGCTTCATTAAGAATACAGCAAGGGAAAAATTATGGTGTTTCTATAAATGGAAACTGGGTAAGAGAAGGGTTATTGTCTGTTAAAAATAGTGATAATTTACTTGCTCTGAATTCACCATTATTAGACACAAAATTAGCAAAACAAGCTGCTGAAGCAAACATGAAAGGAGAATATCTTTCTACAGAAGATTTAAAACTATACGAACAATATTTAAGACAGGCAGAAAAAGATAGGAATAAAGATCCAAAAGAAAGACAAGTCCTTATAATACCTAGAGATTATTTTTCAATTTCACCAAAAGAAAATTCAGAAATATTTGAAGCTTTATTCAAAGATATAGGTAAAATTTATCTTTCATTTATAGGTCAAGATAGCTTAAGGATATGTCCTATTGATAAACAAATTGTTGATGATCAAAATGGGACTCTTTTAACTCAGCTCTGGTTCGCGCATCTCAACTACAGATCTAGGCTTGTTGGTATCTACAAGTTCTTCTTCGGTTGTAGTAGTCTTCGTGGGATACGCTATGTCAAAAGCTCCCTACAAAGTTTAGAGGAAAGTCTTTAATTTTTTCTTTGAAATCAATTACACAAAAGAACTTGGGAATTTAGCCCTAACATATCAGAAATTATTAGAATTTAATCCTTATTCAACTTTCATCGCCCAACCCTTCCACAACATGTTGAACGCTCAAGAGAACATTGCTTTTTTAAACCATTTTATCGACGGTAAATTAGAAAAGTTCGCCGTGGGCAAGTCTTCAACATGTTGTTGTATTTTAAAGCGAATACTAAAAAAATTATATAAATTTTTATGAAGTTTTTTATATAAAACTTTGACATAAAAATTAAGAGTTTATGTTAATAGCCATTTCCAAAAAGGAATTAATTTTATTATACCTTCTTCAAGCTTAATCTCTCTTTCTTCATTTTTTGTTAAAATTAGACCTTCCTTCTTATTGAATTTCTTCATAAACTCTTTTACTATTTTAAGATCCTCTGATTTAATATTTTCCTGATATTTTACTTCTATAGGAAGACCTTCATGAATTATATCTATCTCTCCACTATTCTTCCAAAATGTTGAAGCCTTAAGCTTATTTACTGCCAAAGTCTCGATCATTCTTCCAAAAAAATCTTCTTCAATCTTTGGTTTGTATAAATATGTCAAAGCATTGTCAGTAGGATAAGCTCTTTTCTTCTTTCTTAATGTAGTCATGCTTCCTTTTCTGTAATTGCCTAAAAGAGTTATCAAAAAGCTTTCTTTGAGATAATTGATATAGTCCTTTATCACTCTTCTGTCTTTTTCAAATTGCTTGCTTAAAGATTGATAATCAATGTACATTCCAGGATTTGTGGATATTAATTCTAAAAGAATCTTTAAAAAATCAGGGTCTTCTAGTTTAAACATTCTGGGAATATCTTTGTAGACTATCTTGTCTACAACTAAAGCTCTAATATATTCTTTAAATTCTTTATCTGTTTCAAAAGAGAATGTCTCTGGAAAACCCCCTTTCTCTGCAAATTTGTTAAAAAATGGTCTGATTTTTGTTTCATATTTAAACTCATTTTCCTCTACTTTGTTAAATCTCAAATATTCTTTAAAAGTAAAAGGAGTTAGTGTAAATTCAAAGATTCTGCCTGCAAGAGTCTCTTTTGTTTTTCTTCTTATGAAAAGAGATTCTGAACCGCTTATTATAAACTTCAGTTTAGGATATAGATCATAATATTTTTTTAGTTCATTTTCCCATCCATCACACTTTTGTATTTCATCTAGAAATATATAAATCTTGTCTGTTCTAAGGTCTTTGGAATGAATCTCTTTATATGTTTCTAAAACTTCATTTAATTTTATTGAAACCTCATCAAAGGAAAAGAACAAGATGTTTGTTTTGTGAATATTAGCATTTATTAATTTCTGTATCAATTGATACATTATTGTTGTTTTCCCTACTCTTCTAAGACCAACTAATGCTATTACAAATCTTTTTTCAATATGTTTTTCTATCTCTTGATATATATCTCTTTTAAAAGGCAAAGCTAGATCTGTATCTACTTTGTCAGTTGTCCACCAATGATTAAATTCTTCTAATTTAGCTTTTTCCATGTTTTTTAGTTATTTTGCTTGTGTACATTAGAATGTACTTATTTATAAGCTTTGTGGTCATCTCAATGTACACATTTTTTTAAGGTTTATAGAGCAGGCGCTCGAACAAAAGTCGTTGTGAAGGACTTTTTCTAAATTTTTTATAGAAAAAAATATAGAATTCTTTTAGTAGTTTCTAAACAGTATCTCCTAAGGTAAATTCTTCACTAAATGATTAATAGAAAAAAGCAAGTATGAGCTATGCTCTATACTTGCTTTATGATTCACCTAGTAAGATGGATGAAGAAACAACTAAAAAAGCTTTTCTCTTACTTGTTC
>JAZDEO010000055.1:0-12308 GCA_043808705.1 archaeon
AGAGACGGATATGAAAATAAGATGCAGGAAAAATAAACATAGAAATATTTATTTGGGGTTGCTTGGAGTGAAGCATAATTTAAGATCATACTTAAGAGCAACTGCTTTAAGTATTATTAAGCTATTTCGCACCAACCCCTGTTCAATGGAAGAAATTATATACCTTTTCATAACTTTCTAATAAGCTTAAGTTATTTAGGAACATTTTTAGCGGGAATCTTTTATGTCTATGGTTTTACAGCTGCTCCAGCTACAGCTATTTTGTTAATATTGGCGAAGGAACAGAATATTTTTATTGCTGGATTTGTTGCAGGATTTGGTGCTTTATTGGGGGATTTAATAATCTTTAAATTTATTAGAAAGACATTTGCTGATGAACTTGAGAACTTATCAAAAGAGAAAATAATAAACATTTTAAATAATATTCCCAGTTCATTAAAAAAGTATTTTGTTCCAGTCTTAGCTGGTTTTATTATCGCCTCTCCCCTGCCTGATGAAGTGGGAATTTTGATATTGGCTACTTCTAAATCAATCTCAACAAAGGTGTTTTCTATTCTATCTTATATACTAAACACTGCTGGGATTTTTGTAATTTTATGGATAGGTAGCTCAATTTAATTTGAATGATAGTAAAAATAAATTTTATACTTACAATTTTTGTTTTATTATGCTAGTAAATAATCTCTACTTATTAAGATAAATAATTAATATATCAAAAAACAATTGACTTACTAAAATAAAATTTAACAGATTTAAGATTATTTGTTCTCATTTAATTTTATATGCCTCTCTATAAGGAAAATTCTTATAGAGCTTAATACTATTGTAAAGCTTATGACAGAATAGACTATATTGGAAATAAACACAGCATTTTCTATATTGTTAAGCAAAACTATCTGTACAATAGCGGCTGCTGCCAAACCCCTCGCAAATATTGATTGAATAAGTTTTCTGTCAAACTCATCAAACTTTTTAGTGACTAAATTAGAGGATATTCTTGTTAGCATAATCAAAAGTGAAATTACTATGCCTATCAAAATTGCCTTTGTCTCATGAAGATTAAACAGTATGCCAATATAAACAAAGAAAAAGGTTTTCAAAAAGAATGAAATTTGGGAGTAAAAAATTTCCTCAATGCTTGATGTTACAGTAACCCCGTAATCTCCATTAACTGATTTCTGCATATTATCAGACTTAGTTTTATCATCCTTATCAAATTTATATTTATTAATAACGCCGTCAAATATTGAAGTAAGCTGTCTTGAGTTTCTTAGCATAAGCCCAAAAAACAATGCTGCAATCGCTCCATTACCATGCAAAAATTCTGTTAAAACGTAAACAAGTATAAGATATGCTATTGTGATCATATAGGATTTATGTTCCTTAAAAACATGCACAACAAGAAATATCCAGATTATTCCAGCGATTATCCCTATAAATCCAGCTATAGCAAAAAGAGAGATTATCTTTATTAGCATTGTTTGAAAACTAAATGCATTCAAATTGATAATCTCTATCATAGTCAAAGCAAAAACTATGCACAAAACATCAGTAATTGCAGACTCTAATGTGAGAATAGAATATGTCTCTCCTTTTACATGTAACTGTTTTATTAAAGGTATTACAAAAGCTGAAGATATCCCCCCCTAAAATAAAACCAGTCAATAAAGATACAAGAATGCTAAAACCAAACAAGAACATAGCACAGGAAATAACAATAACTGCTACAAAAAAATTAAAAAAAGTTATCCAAAGGCTTTTGGTAACACCTTTTGCAAAAGATGCCAAGTCAATATTAAAAGCCCCATCATACAACAAAAATAATAAAGCAAAAGTAGTAAAGATTGGTGCAAAGGATTCAATAGTTGAAGGCTGTACATAATTCAAACAGTAAGGTCCTATAAAGAAACCTAAAACTATAAGAAACAATACATCAGGTATATGTATTTTTTTAAATAAAAATTCTGCCAAGAAGCCAAAAAACAAGATAAGACTTACCCCGAGTAAAACAGATATCACCTCAACCATACAATAATCTAGTTCTAATACTATTTAAAACTTTTTCTAAATTCAGCAAAAATCAATAAAATAAAAGAATATAATCTGTTTACGTGTATTTACACGAAAAATTTATGAATAACCTCAACTTACAAAAATTGATATAATGGTAACTGAAAACATCCTAATAAAATTCCTCATAATAATAAGTGTACTTTTCTTTCTTCCAAGAGTAATCAACAGATTTTATAAAATACCATCAGCAATTACTGAAATATTTCTAGGAATAGGTTTTGGCATATTGATTCCTTCATTCTTCTTTATTGATGACATGATCAATATACTAGCAACTTTAGGCATAATAACCTTATTTGTTTATTCTGGAATGGATGTAAACACAAACTTTATCTTGAAGAAGAAAAGATTTTTTATTGAGAATATAGTAATACAGTTACTTATCTTTTTAATTATCAGCATAGTAATTAAGTTCGGTTTCAGTCTTTCATATCAGGTATCTTTTTTAGTATCTTTAGCCTTAACAACGCCTTCAGCAAGTTACATTCTTTCAATGTCAAAAAATCTAAATGAAAATGATAGGAAATGGATAGAAGGAAAGGCGATAACTGGTGAATTAACTGCCATAATCTTGTTTATTATCTTGAGAAAAATGGATAATTTCTATTTGCTGATTTTGGTTATTATAGTTATAATGGCTTTAATATTTATATTGCCAAAGATTCTTAAGATGCTGTATAAAAAATTATTTAGCAAGCTGATAGGCACAGAATTTTCTTTCATATTTGTGGTTGCTGTTATCTCAGCTTATATAACCGAGCTTATAGGTGTACATTTTTTAGTCGGAGCTTTTATAGCTGGTGTTGTTTCACGTAAATTTGTCAATGATATAGTAAAGGACAGTGAATATAAGCATATAAACAGAAACAGGGGAAAACAAATTATAGAAGGTTTTGGTTTTTTCGCACTAGTCTTTATACCATTCTATTTTTTTAAGATAGGCCTTAAAATAAATCCAGAGATGTTGTCTATAACCAATATTATATATGCTATTGTATTATGTTTGATAATTTCATTAATAAGGGTTTTATTGACATCTTTACATAGAGTCTATAGAATTGGGGAGAAGGCTAGTAAAGCAATAAAGATGAGTTCAATGTTACTGCCTACATTAGTGTTTACTTTTGTTATAACAGAAATAATCAACTTAGAGTTTAATATAAATTATTACCTTTTTAGTATTCTTATGTTATATGGAATACTTACAGCAATAATAAGCATTATAACTGTAAAAATAGTAAAGAGTTGATAGAAACTTTAATATACCTCTAAATCATTCCTAAATATATTTAACAGAGAGTTACCGCAATCGATTTGGAGTTGTTTGCACGGCGGGGGCAATAACATAATAATGTACAATACTCCAGATTATTATTTAACTAAAGCAAAACAAGAAGGTTATCTTTCAAGAGCAGTCTACAAACTAATAGAAATTGATAACAAATTTAGTGTATTTCATAAAAATGACCTTGTTCTTGATTTAGGGGCATATCCAGGTTCTTGGTCTCAATATGCCTCAGAAAGAATAGGCTCTAAAGGCAGGATACTTAGTATAGATCTAAAGCCTATAAAATTAAAGCTAGAAAACATGATGTTTATTCAAAGCAATATAAATAATGTAGATTTAGATTCTATGATCTTAAGTAATGGTTTTAATCATTTTAATGTTGTTTTATCAGATCTTGCTCCTAATACTACTGGAAACAAAACAACAGATCAATTTAGATCATATGAATTAGCAACAGCAGCATTAAACCTAACTATAAAATATCTTTCTAAAGAAGGCATTTTTGTATGTAAATTATTTGATAGCCAAGAAAGAGATAATTTTAATTCTGAATTGAGGATACATTTTAGAAAGATAAAAATTATCAGACCAAAAGCAACAAGGAAAAATAGCAAAGAATTGTATGTAGTAGCAATAAACAAACAGTAAAAAATAAAAAAAGAAATTAGTTAATAATCACTTTTTTCTTCCTCTTCATCCTCAGAGGTTTCATCATCATCTTCTTCGTAATCATAACCTCCTTCTTCTTCCTCATCTAACTTAATGTCTTCATCTTCCTTTTTTGGTTTCTTTTTATCTTTATCCTTTGGCATTTTTTCACCTTTCCCTAATCTTTTATATCGCTTCAAAGATTAAAGCTATAAAGGCACTTATACTTGGGTTATATAAAGATTTCTATGCTATTTTATCTATGCTTTTTTGTTGGTATTTAAGTCTTTTATAAAATCCTTAACTCTCTCTATAAAACCATTATTAACCTCTCTTGTTTTTAATTTAAGAAAAGCTTTAGCTTTTTGTCCAATCAAGTCTTCCATTTCCTCAAATGTCTTGCCTTTACTTCCGCCCATTGTACAGAAAAGTGCAATATTTTTAAAAGATCCCTTATTCTGAATCATATAAGTTCTTATAGGTGTTGCCATAGTCCATACCCATATTGGAGTTCCGATAATAATTAAATCATAATCCTTAGGATTTTTATTTATGTTCTTAATTAATGTTAATCTTTTAAGAGTTGCGTCCCTTCCTGCCTTTATATAACCAATAACCCCATCCCGGTTTTTAGTGTCAAGTATCTCTTCAATATCTCCTTTAATTTCTTTAGAAATAGATTCAGCTACCTTTTTAGTTGTACCTGTTCTCGAATAATACACAACAAGTGTTTTCATATTAAACATTTAATTTCTAGATTATAAAAATCTTTCTTTAGAATAAATTTAAAGTGTAAATTTCAAAATAGTAAAATATATAAACAAGGTTTATTTGCACATAAAAATAGGAAATGTACTCTTCAGAAAATAAATTAAACAAACAGTATGGATTTATCCAAATAAATTTCTATATGAACAATCAAAACATTAAAAAAAATCAAATGAATCTTAAAAGATAAAGATGGAACCAAAAAATTTTCTTTTTATTAGTTTAGATAACTTAATTGGAGACATAGCCTGGCAGTTAATAAAAGAAGGCCATAATGTAAAATATTATGTTGAAAACGAAAAAGAAAGGGAAGTTGCTTCAGGTTTCATTCCTATAATAGATAGTTGGGAATCTGAAGTTGATTGGGCCGACGTTATAATCTTTGATGATGTTCTAGGCCAAGGCACTAAAGCGAAGATGTTAAGAGACAAAGGAAAAGCAGTAATTGGTGGAACTCCCTATACAGACAAATTAGAAGATGATAGAGCATTTGGTCAAGAAGAATTAAAAAATCATGGTGTAAAAATATTACCTTATAGAGAGTTTACATCATTTGATGAGGCAATAGAATTTGTAAAACAAAATCCACATAGGTATGTAATAAAACCAAGTGGTGAAGCTCAAAATGTGAAAAGTATGCTTTTCATTGGCGAAGAGGAAGACGGTAGAGATGTATTACAGGTTCTTGAAGATTATAAAAACGCATGGGCTCATAAAATTCCTGATTTTCAATTACAAAAAAGAATCTTTGGTGTAGAAGTTGCAGTAGGTGCTTTCTTTAATGGAAAAGAATTCATATATCCAATAAATATTAATTTTGAACACAAAAAATTATTCCCTGGAAATTTAGGACCATCTACTGGAGAGATGGGATGTTATCAAGAGGGAACAAAAGTCTTAACAAGAAAAGGATGGAAAGATTTTAGAGAAATCTTATATGAAGACGAATTAGCTACATTAAATCCAGATAATCTTGACATAGAATATCAAAGGCCGACAAATATTGTAAAATATAACCACCATAAAAAACTAATAAAAATAAAGAATAGAACATTAGACATAGGTGTAACTCTAGATCACAATATGGTGGGTATAGAGGCAAATAAATACAGGAAAGGTGATAGAAAGTTAACATTTACAAAAGCAAAAGACTTGCCTAATCAGTTTGTTATTTTTAGAAGTTCTGAATATAAAGGAAACAGAAAAGAATTCTTTGTTTTGCCAAGCATAATTGAATATCATCGAGAAGGAAAAATAGTAAAAGGAAAAGTAATAAAAGAAAAGGTAATAAATATGGATGATTGGCTAAAATTTCTTGGTTTGTGGTTAGCAGAAGGGTGTACTACAAAGAAAAATTATTGTGTGGGTATTGCACAGAGTAAGACTAAAATAAAAGATCTAATAAAAGAAATTATCTCAAATCTTCCTTTTAATTTCAAAGAAAGAAATAACATATTCTATTGTTATAACAAACAACTATGGAGTTATCTAAGTCCTTTAGGCGATGCTTTGACAAAGTATATACCTAGAGATTATATGGAATTTAGCAAAGAACAGTTAGAAATATTATATAATCATATGTTCCTTGGTGATGGAAACCAAAGTAGAAAAACAAGAGTGTATTACACCTCTTCCAAAAGACTTGCTGAAGATGTACAAGAAATATTTTTAAAAATAAATAAAGTTGGAATAATAAAAGAAAGGAATAGAAAAAACGGCAGAATAGGGGATAGAGAATTCAAGAAGGTAAACCCTTCTTATGAAGTAATGGAAAGAAACGAAAAAAAAGTCTCTTGGATAGATAAAAGAGATACCTCAATAATAAGTTACGAAGGTTATGTATATTGTGTAGAAGTTCCTAATCATGTTTTGTATGTAAAATATAATGAAAAACCTTTTTGGTGCGGTAACACCTCAATGTTCTGGTCAGGTCCAAATAAAATATTTAATCAAACACTAAAAAAGTTTGAAGAAACACTAGCAAAAGAACAATATGTTGGTTATATAGATATTAATTGTATTGTAAATGGTAATGGAATCTATCCCTTAGAATGGACCTCGCGTTTTGGATATCCTACAATAAACATACAACAAGAAGGTATGTTAACTCCCATTAGTGAATTTCTATATGAACTAGCTAAAGGAAATAAAATAGAACTAAAAACAAAGAGCGGTTTTCAAATAGGTGTAAGGGTTGTTGTGCCTCCATTCCCTTTTGAAGATAAAGAAACATTTGATGTTAAATCAAAAGACTCTGTTGTATACTTTAAAAATACAAAAAACCCTACAGAAGGATTACATATAGAAGATGTAAAATTAGTCAATGGTAAATGGCTTGTTACAGGTGAACGTGGTGTTGTTCTTATTGTGTGTGGAACTGGATCAACAATGAAACAGGCTCAGAATCAAGTCTATACAAGAATTAGAAATATAAATATCCCTCATATGTACTATAGAGACGATATAGGTGATAGATGGTACGAAGACTCAGACAAATTACATAATTGGGGTTACCTAAGAGAAGCCTAAGTCTATTCATCCAAAAAAGTATTTTTAAATAATCTTAAAAATATATTTTCTTCAATTCAGATTTTTCAATATAGTCTAAGAAGTCTTCTCTTGTCTCAAACCAGTGTAATATCTCATTACTGTTATCATATTTCTCGCAATCATCTTGAGAATGTTCTCTACAAATAAGAGGTCTCTCTTGATAAGAATCGCATCTCTCTTGTTTATCTAGTTCTTTACACATAGTCTTTACCTCTACATGCCATTGATTATCTTTAGTGATATAAACAGATATTCCCTCATGCAAAAGAAACCAAATCGTCTCGTCAACATCTTTCTTATCAACTGGAGTATCTATTAGTAAGGTTATGTATTTACAGCATAAAGAACAATTCCCACAAAGTTTTTGGTTTTCTTCATCACTTTTTAAATAAATCATGTAAGCAGAAATAAAAAAAACCTCTTATATAAATCTTTCTAAAGGCAATATACAAAAACACAAATATTAATTAATATTATAAACTCTTTCACATTATTATACAGTATGAAAAACAAGATAAAGATAAAACTAGACCAACATTTTTTAAAAGATGAAAGTTTAGCTAGAAAAATAGTTTCCTATCTTAATATCGAAAAGAAAGATTTTATATTAGAAATAGGTCCTGGTAAAGGAATTTTAACAAAACATCTTCCAGAGAATTCAACAATAGTAGAACTCGATAATTCTCTTTATAAAAAACTTAAAGAAAAATTTCCGAATCTTAATGTAATAAACAAAAGTATCCTAAAAATAAGTTTAGATTATGATAAAATTATAGGTAATATCCCTTATTCAATTTCAGAACCCTTAATAAACAAATTAATAAAATCCAACTTTAAGCTATGTATCTTAACAGTATCTGAAAATTTTTTAAATAAAGGCTTACTATCAATTATTGTTCCATATTTTTTTGAAGTAAAAACATTAGAAATAATAAAAAAAGAAGATTTTGATCCTGTTCCAAAAATAAACTCAAAAGTCATTTCAATTAAAAAAATAAAACTAGACATAAAAGCAAAGCTGATAAAAAAAATCTATTTACAGTCAGATAAGAAATTAAAAAACGTTATAAACACAGATTTAGATTTTAAAGAAAAGAGAATAAGAGAATTATCATTTGAGGAATGGAAAAAGTTGATTGGGTCTGTAGTCTAGAAACTTATAAAAAATATAAAGTTGGATAATGGCTATGACGTCAGCCTCACGTGCTGAAGGCCCTGAGTTCGAATCTCAGCAGACCCAATAAATTTAAATAAATCTTAATTAATGTATTGAATATGAAAGCAAAAGTATTATTAGTGCCTTTTAAGATATTATATTTTATTTTCGTAGCAATAGTTCATACAGTATTTATAGATCTTCCAAAAAATATAAAACTAGCATTTATATACACATTTAATCCAGAAAAAAGAAAAGAGCTGAGTAGAAAAGTGGAACAAGAAAAAATGATTAAATTATTGAAGGAGAAAACAGAAAGATTAGAAAGGTTGCTTTATGCAATAATGCAGGATTCAGAATATCTTAAATCGGATAAGGGCAAAATAGACCAAAAAGAATTAAAGAAAGAGGTTAAATAAACTAAATTTAAAAATAAATAACAAAAATAGATTATATTGATTGTATATTAATTATATAAAAAAGAAGCGAAAAGAATAAAACTAAGTTATTTATACAAAAAGAAAATGGCGTTAAAAGAACCTCAGTCAATGGATGAATGTGTTTACTTCACTAATAGACTTCTAGATAACAATGGATTTGTAAAGTGCTGGGTTTTTAGAGGAATGTGTGAAAAATGCAATAAGGGTTTAATGGGCAAGCCAAAAGACCCAAAAACTGGAAAGCCAAAAATAAGGGCTCCAGAATTTGTATGCCCTGAATGTAAATATACCTTAGATGAAACAACCTATGAAGAAAAACTAACAGCAAATATAAAATATAAATGTCCTTACTGCAATAATGAATCAGAATTACGAATGCCTTTCAAAAGGAAAAAAGTCCAAAGACTTAATGAAGAATCACAAAAAAAAGAAACAGTAGATGGTTTAGTCTTCCCCTGTTCAAAGTGTGGGAAAAATATTTATATAACAAAAAAAATGAAATAAAAAGGAAAAATGGGCTCGAATATAGATTTAAGGGATATTCAAACAAATCAACAAGTTGATTCTACATTAGGTGAATTACTCTCAGGAAAGAAAGGATACAAGATTAATAAAGAACCACCTATAATAAGATGCCCAAGCTGTAAAAGGCAATTTAAAGGCCTTAATAAATTCTGTCCTGAATGTGGCGCAAAATTAGAAGAGGAAAAGAAAACCAATTGCCCTTCTTGTAAGAAACCATTAAAGGGGACTGAAAAATTCTGTACAGAATGTGGTGCTAAGATTTAATTAAGATTTTTAAAATTTTAAGATTTATCCTGATTAGGATTTTACAGCCAACTTAATATCTTCAGCCTTAACAGTCTTTCTACCAGAATGTCTAGCAAATTTAAATGCCTTCTCTCCTACATGCTGGGCATATTCTTCCAATACTTCTCTTAAAGCCTCTTTAGCAGTATCTGAAACACGCTCAGATCCAGCTTTCTTTAGTAATTTCTCCATGCCTGCTAATGCTAAAATTGATTTTGCCATTTCATTTAACCTCCAATAATAAAATAAAGTAAGAAACAGGACTTTTTAAACTTTTTTAAAGATAAAAAAAGAAAAAATCATTTCTCCCAAAACATTTATAAACATCAACTTTCTCAGAAAATCTACCCTACTGTATCATAGAAGCTCTGATTCTTAAAGAGAAATATAGATAAATTTAAAAACCTAAATAAAACCCAAATATTTGCGGGGTGATTAACGCAACTAAAATATGCCAAAAACTCATAAACCAAGAGCAGGAAGCTTACAATATTGGCCTAGAAAAAAAGCCAAAAAACAAACAGCTAGAGTTAGAGCTTGGTCTCTAAATACAAATTCAGACATTCTCGGTTTCCCAGGTTATAAGGTAGGAATGACCCATCTTCATGCTTTAATAAGTAATCCAGGTGTAAAACAAAAAGAACCTTACTTCACCCCTATAACAATCATTGAATGCCCACCATTAAAACCTTTTTCTCTAAGATTTTATAAAAAAAATCCAAATTCTTTATCTCTTGTTTCTGAAATTCTTGCAAAAAATTTAGACAAAAAATTAGGCAGAAAAATAAAATTTCCTAAAAAATTTAAAGAAACAATGCCAGAACAATTTGACGAACTAAGATTATTAGCTTATACTCAACCAATACTAACTTCATTAAATAAGAAAAAGCCAGAGATAGTTGAAATAAAACTATCAAATAATTTAGAGCACGCAAAATCATTGTTAGAAAAAGATATTCATATTCAAGATGTCTTCAAAGAAAATCAATATGTAGATATTCATTCTGTAACAAAAGGTAAGGGTTTCCAAGGTCCTGTCAAGAGATTTGGAATCGCTTTAAAGGGCCATAAATCAGAAAAAGGAAGGAGAGCTCCAGGTTCTTTAGGAAACTGGATGGCTAAAACATGGCGTGTTGCTCATGCAGGTCAAACAGGCTATCATTTAAGAACAGAGCATAATAAGCAGATAATAAAAATATCAAATAAACCAGAAGAAATAAATGAAAAGTCTGGTTTCCACAATTATGGTTTCATAAAAAATCCCTATATCTTAATAAAAGGATCAATACCTGGACCCAAAAAAAGATTAATCACATTAACATATCCATTAAGAAATAAGAAAGCATTCAACTTTAATGTTACTTCAATAAAAAATGTTGGTCTATAATCTACAAGCACAAAAAGTAAGAGAAATAAGTTTACCTAGTCAGTTCTCTGAAGCATTTCATCCAAATCTAATAAAAAGGGCTGTATTAACACTACAGTCAAACAAAAGAAGGAGATATGGTTCTTATTCAAGAGCAGGTAAAGATTATTCTGCCATGCTTTCAAAAAGAAGAAGGGATTATAAAAATGTTTATGGTAGAGGAATTGCAAGAACACCTAGAAAATCTTTATGGCGTAGAGGTTCTCAATTTGGTTTTGTTGGTGCATTAGCTCCCAATACAGTGGGTGGTAGGCGAGCTCATCCTCCAAAGTCATCTAAGATATATGAAAAAAAGTTAAATATCAAAGAAAGAAGAAAAGCAATAAGATCTGCATTATCAGCTACATTTAACAAAGACCTAGTAAAAATAAGAAATCATGTTATTCCTGAAATATTTCCTCTAATAATAGAAACAAGCATTGAATCAGTAAAAAAAACAAAAGAGCTTAAAAAAATATTAGAGAACTTTGGCTTGAAGAAAGAACTTGAAAGGGTTTCAATAAAAAAAATAAGAGCTGGAAGAGGTAAAAGCAGAAATAGAAAATACAGAAAGAAAACAGGCCCATTAATAATTGTTTCAAAGAAATGTGACTTACAGAAATCAGCCCCTAATATTCCGGGCCTTGATATAGTTGAAATAAAAAACATTAATACTGAACTATTAGCTCCTGGCTGCCAAGCAGGAAGATTAATCATAATTAGCGAAGAGGCAATAAAATTATTAGAAAAGGAAAAATTGTTTATGTAAAATGGATCCATATCAAGTACTTAAATATCCAATATCAACAGAAAAAGTAGTAAGATTAATGGAATCAGATAATAAATTAGTCTTCATAGTTGACAGAAAAGCTAAAAAACAAGACATAAAGAAAGCATTTGAAGATCTTTTTAAAGTTAAGGCATTAAAGATAAATGTTTTAATAACACCAGAAGGAGAAAAAAAAGCCTATATAAAACTTCCAAAAGAAACACCTGCTATTGATATAGCAACACAATTAGGCTTAATATAAAATGATACTCCTCGACCTGAAGGTCGAGGTATCCGGTGAGGGCCAGATTAAAGTTTGGTCTGATGTTCAAAATTCCAATCAAATTGACTTTGTTTGATATAGTGTTCAATTGTATCTGCAGTAACATTTCCAACAGATC
>JAZDEO010000056.1:0-21465 GCA_043808705.1 archaeon
AGTCATAATAAAAACCTTTAAAAGTATTGTATTTTACTTTCTTTATATAATTTATATGCCGTGGTCGCATAACCTGGTAGTGCGCTAGCCTTGAGAGCTAGTGTCCTTTCGGACATGTAGGTTCAAATCCTGCCCACGGCGTTTCTATACCTCTTGTCGACGATAAAACTAGCCGAAAATCAAGTCCCTCCTGCGGACCTCGACATTTTGGGACACTTTGGGGCGTTACACATGTTGTGGAAGTGCTGGGCGTTGAAAAAACCGTTTGTATTTTTATTTGTATAATATTTGGGTATAGAAAGATTAATAAATGGTCTAAATTCTTAATAAAATCTGGGGGGATTTATAAAAAAGATGGATGAAGAACTTCAAAGAAGAAAAGAAAACGTTATAAATTTCTTAAAAGAAAAAAAAGAATGGATTGTTTATGTTATTCTAGCAGCCATTATTTGGTTAAGTTTGTATATAAGAACTAAGAATGTTCCTTTATTAAAAGATGCTATCACTGGAAATTATGTTCCAATAAGCATGGATGATCCCAATGTATTTCTAAGATATGCTTCTTATGTTTTAGAACATGGAAAGTTAATGGCTGTAGACACACTAAGATATCATCCTTTTGGTTTCACAGGTTTACAAGAATTTAGTTTTTTATCACATTTTATAGTTTATTTATACAAATTTTTGCATATATTCGATTCAGGTGTTACTATTGAATATGCAACAATAATATATCCACCTATAACAACAGCAATAGCCTTGGTGTTCTTCTTTTTGTTAGTAAGGAAATTATTTAATTACCAAGTAGCTTTAGTATCAACAGCATTCTTAGTTGTAATTCCTGCCTTTCTTTTCAGAACAATATCTGGTTTCTCTGATAAAGAAGCATTAGGTGTCTTACTAATGTTTATGGCTCTTTATTTCTTTGTTTATTCATGGAAAGAAGAAAAACTAACCAAGTCATTGATAACAGCAATATTAGCAGGACTATCTACTGGAGTTATGGGTATTGTTTGGGGTGGTGTAAGTTTTGTTTTTCTAACAATAAGCCTATTTACTTTAATAGTTTTATTTTTAAACAAATTTAATGAAAGAGAGTTTTTTGTTTATATATTATGGTTTTTTTCATCCTTTTTGGTATCAATGATATTTTTTCCATCCAAATTCAATATAGGAAACCTTTTAACATCGTTAAGTGTTATAGTGCCTTTATTTGTTCTTTTATTAGTAGGTGTAAATTATTTTGTATTCACCAAAAAGATAGTCAATATCAAATTAAATCTTCCTAATGTTGTTACAAGCTTTATAATAGCTATAATACTAGGCATGATAATTTTGTTTATACAACAAGGACCATCTTTCTTAATAAACGAAATAATTGATATGTATACTCATCTTTCAAAACCATTTGCTACAGGAAGATGGGTTGTAACAGTAGCAGAATCCCATCAACCCTATCTTACAGATTGGTTTGGTCAATTTGGGAAAACATATGTTTGGTTAATGTTAATTGGATCAGTAATATTATTCCATCAAACAATAAAGGTTGTAGCAAAAAAAGATACCTGGAAACTAACACTAATTTACATAATTTTTGCTTGGAGTTTCATTTTTAGTAGATATTCTCAAAACTCCACATTTAATGGAGTAACAACCATCTCACAAATAACATATATAGGATCCTTAATATTATTTGGTCTAATCTTATTGTATTTATATTTCAAAGTATTTTACAAAGATAAACAAAGATTTGGTGATCTAAAAGAAATTAATGAATTCTTCATATTCTCATTAATTTGGTTCTTTATTATGGTCGTTGCAGCAAGAAGCGCAATAAGACTTTTGTTCATATTTGCCCCAATAACAACTATAATATTTACATATTTCTTTTATAGTTTGTATGAAATATCAATGAAAAATATAAAAGAAAACTTGCTCAAGATATTTGCAGTTTTAGTAATAATATTAATAGTTGCATTAATATTTATAAGTCAATATAAAATAGTTAGTCAGCAAGCAAAATATGCAGGAACAGGAAACAACCAACAATGGCAGGCTGCTGGTAAATGGATTAGAGAAAATACTCAAGAAAATGCTGTATTTGCCCACTGGTGGGATTATGGTTATTGGGTCCAAACATTTGGTGAAAGAGCCACAATAAGTGATGGGGGTAATGCAAGAGGTGCTATAAACTTCTTTGTAGGACGTCATGTATTAACAGCCCAGAATGATACAGAAGCCCTAGAATTATTAAAGGCAAATAATGTAACAAACCTGCTTATAGTATCAGAAGAAATAGGCAAGTATCCTGCATTTTCCTCAATAGGTTCTGATGAAAATTATGATAGATACTCTTGGATCACAACATTCTCTTTAGATTCAGAAAATGTTAGAGAAACTAGAAACGGAACATCTTACTTATATAGAGGAGGTACAGTACTTGATGAAGACTTAATTTATGATGGGAAATTATATCCTAGGAGAGAGGCGGGTATTGGTGCATTCTTTGTTGAAGTACAAAGTCTAAAAGACGAAAATGGAACAGTAAATGGTCTTAGGTTTATGCAACCAAAAGGTGTTTTAGTTTACAATGGTCAACAATTAGAGGTTCCAATAAATTGCATATTCTTTAATGATCAAGAAATATTATTTAATAACACTAAAGGCATAGATGGTTGCTTAAGGATAATTCCAACAATAAGTAATAACCAAATAAACCCTGTAGGGGCAACATTATATTTATCTCCAAGGGTTAAAAGGACACTTTTCACAAGATTGTATTTATTTAATGAACAAAATAAATACTTTAAATCGGTTTATAATGATGAAGCACAAATACCATTAGCAGTATATAATGGTGCATTAATCGGCCCAATTAAGATTTGGAGCGTTACATACCCAAATAACTTAGTAATACCTAAAGAGTATTATGGAACAACCGTACCTAATCCAGAAGTAGACATGATAAATCCATTGTATTCTTAATTACTTAATTTTGAATTTCATTATATTTAATTAGTATTAAGTCAGTAACAGAAAAACATAAAAATCATTCTTATACAAAGATAATATGAAAGAATTGAATCTTGGGTGTGGTAATGATTACAGAAATGGTTGGATAAATCTAGATTTCAATAAAGGTGTAAAAGCAGATGTTTATTGCTAAAAGAAAGATTGATATTTATCCATCATAATTCATTAAGTCTAAAATCCTTAAATAAACTACGTTTTGATTGGATATTCAACCTAAGTAGGCCTTGGCAATTGTTCCTAGAAAGGTTCTTTGTATTTGGTTTTGATGAAATTTATTACAAAGTAAAAGTTTTTAAAAAGAAAAATTAGACAAATAAGTATGAATGAACAAGAGAATAAATTAGAGGATAAGATAAAAGAATTCTTAAAAGACAAATATCATTTAATACTAATTGGTGTAATATTACTTGCATTAATAATAAGGCTATATTTCTTAATAAAAACATATAATCAACCCCTTTGGTGGGATGAATCTGAATACATAAACATAGCCAAGTATTGGTCTTCAACAGGTCCTGAATATGAAATAAATCCACAAAGGCCACCTTTCTTTATGTTATTACTAGCCTTACTATATTTAATAGGATCTAGTGAATTTATAGCAAGATTTGTTATGGTCTTAATACCATCTGTTCTAATGGTTTTGTTTACTTATCTTATAGGAAAAGATATGTTTGACAAAAAAATAGGTTTAATCTCTTCATTTATAATGAGCATATTCTGGCTAATAATATTTAATACCGCAAGGATGCATACAGATGCATTAGCTATAGCATTTAACATAGCAACAATATATTTCTTCTGGAAAGGCTACATTAAAAAAAAGGGAAACCATAATCTTTATTTAATGGGTTTCTTTCTTGGCTTGGGTTTTTTAACAAGATTAGAAGGTGCTTTAATGGGAGTAGTAATACTTTTATTTTTAATAATAACAGAACGTCTAAAATTTTTAAAGAACAAACATTTGTGGTTTTCATTTTTAATAACCATGTTGACAATACTTCCTTATTTAATTTGGACTAGCACCTATTTTGGTAAGGTTTTCGCATTTTCTCATGGATACAGTAGTGTATTCACCTCAACAGTTACAAGTCAACCGTTTGCTTGGTATATGTTAAATTTTATGTATAGTTATTTTGAGTGGGGGCTAGCAATAATGTTCTTTATTGGTTTATTCTGTTTATATCCATTAATATTAAAATTTGATCTATTATTAAAAGATAAAGCCCCGGAAGTAAAAGTTGACTTATTCCTGTTAATTTGGATAATAGTTCATCTAATATTTTTTATATTCATAACAAGGGGTGGAGAAGACAGATGGCTACTTCCAATAAGTGCTGCATTATTCATAATAACTGCAAGGGGTATAATGTACATACATGATCTCATAAAAAACTATAGTAAACAAATAGCATTAATTGTAATCTTTGTAATATTAATATTCGGGGCATATCAACAATTAAACCACAGTTATAAAATAATAGAACTAAAAAAAGACTCATATTTACAAGAAAAGATTGCTGGAGAATGGTTAAAAGAAAGAGTAAATGATAACGACATTATATTCTCAAATAATGAACAGTCTCCTTTTACATATTACATAGGAAAAAGAGTTAGAGGAAGATTAAGCAGTGAAACAGACTTTCTAAATGATGTTAGAGAATCTAAAGCAACCTATTATATAATAACTGCATTCTATCCATCACCTTCATGGACTTTTGAAATATCACAAAAATACCAAGAATTGTTTACACCAATACAAGCATTCTTTTTTGATAAAGAAATGACAAAACCAGCAGTTATTATATTCAGAATAAATCAGGAAAAGATGCCTTTACTAGAAACTGGAATATCAAATAATCCTTCTAATGAAAGTGAATAAAAAATAAATAAAGAAAGTTATAAATTGCATCCATCCATTAAGCAACCATGCCTTTTCTTTTGTTTTTATAAATTTGATAAAACCAATAATAAAATAAGGTAATATAATAATGCTAAATAAAACATTTAGAATAAACTTAAATCTTCCATTAGCATTTTTAGGGAAATAAGAAAAATTACTCTTTCCTTTGTAAGATTTAGCCCATTTTATTTTCTTTTTTATAAAATCAGAGAATCCCTTTACAGCCATGTGATGAGTATAAGCGTTTTTGGGTATAGCTATCTTGTTATAGCCTGATTTAATAATCTTCAATATGTTTTCTGTATCTTGTGTATATCCTCCTAATTTGTCTAAATATTTTTTTCTATAGACAAAACAATTACCTCCAGTTATTATCAAATTATTAATATTATTTTCAAAAACAGTATAATTGCCTTTATCCTCCCCTAGTTTCTTTAAATTAATAATCCCATCTAAACTTCTATAAGCAAAAAAAGGGTCTGTTCCTTGTAAAGCAACATATCTATTTGTTAGATTATCTCTTTTATCTACCATTAATTTGCAGGCGCAACCAAAAATTTCTTTATCAGAAAAGGGTTCAATCATATCATTGATCCAATTAATCCCTTGTAATTCATTATCTTGATCTACTATAGCAACAAAATCTCCTTTAACTTGTTTCCATCCAAGCCATTTCCCATTTCCATATCCCTCAGGCAATCTCTTCTTGTTGTTTAAAATTCTTATAAAATTATATTTATTTTTATATTTATTTAATAAACTTAAAGTCTTCTTGTCAGAACCGCCATCAACTAAAATTATTTCTATTTTGCCTTTATATCTTTGTTTTATTATACTATCCAAACATTTAGCTACAAGTACTTTAGAATTATAGGTACAAACAATAAAGCTTACATGCGGTAACATTTTATTTCCTATACGAAAATTTATTTATTATAGGGATTTTATAAAATGGTTTAAATTTATTATACAGATATTTCTCTTCTACACAACACTTTGAACATACTCCAATTCTTTTTCTTAAAAGTTGTTTTCTAAACTCCTGGGCTTTTTTATTATTCCAAATCTTCATAAACGGTTCCTTAAATGCATTCCCAAAAACAATCTCATTATCACAGTGTATATCACAAGGCACAACATAACCATCCCAAGTTATACAAGGATTATACCATGGATAAAAACAAGGTTCATCAGATATTCTCTTTTCCTGATCTACAGGATTTTTAATAAAATCCTCTATGTTTTCAATATTTAATTGAACCTTAATATTTTTTTTAATAATTAGTAAATCTTGTTTAATCTTTTCAAGGTCTTTTAGATCTATTTTCCTAAAATCATCATTATCGGCTTTCCCAAAAGATATAGCAATATTACCATTAATAGCATCA
This sequence comes from archaeon, assembly GCA_043808705.1. Taxonomy (GTDB): domain Archaea; phylum Nanobdellota; class Nanobdellia; order SCGC-AAA011-G17; family GW2011-AR20; genus JAZDEO01. Next base: position 6,325 of record JAZDEO010000056.1, read on the forward strand.
ACATTAAGAGAATCACCAAATTTAATAAAATCTATTAAGTCTTTAATATTCTCTTTCTGTAAAACAAAAAACAAATGTACTTGAATTTTACTCTTAACATTATTTCTATAATCTATCAGATCCTTAAGATTTTTGATTACCTCTTCAAATTTAGCACCTTTTCTTATAGCCTCATAACTTTTTTTGTTTATACCATCGATAGAAACAGAGATGATGGTAGGATCAGCTTCTATAAGTCTTTTTATAACATCCTTATTAAAAAGAGTAGCATTAGTATCAATCTTGACTAAACTGCCTTTTTTTCTAGCATAAGTTATGATCTTAAATATTTCAGGATTAAGCAAAGGTTCACCTAGGCCTGTTAAATTTAAGTAAGGAACTTTTATCTCATCATAAACCTTCTTAAAATTATTAAAGCTTAAAACTCCTTTTTTTCTAGACAATCCTTTAGTTAATGGACACATAACACATCTTAAATTACATGCAGTGGAACTTTCAAATTTTACCTTAAAGGGTTTTCCTGTTTTTGGCCCAGAAACAAAAGCATACCAAGCATTAGAACCTATCCTAAAAGGTCTTTTCAACAACTGCATATACAATAATTTTTCATAAAGAGACATTTTTAATTCCCTCTCTAAAACTAATTGGATTAAGTTTTAAATCTTTCCTTAATTCAGATATGCTAACATTACTATCTTGATTTATACCCTTTACTGACTCTAAGCTGACTATTGGAAATAGTCTAAAAACAAATAAACAGATGAAAATAGGAATATGTACAATAATCTTTTTTATATTAAACCTCTTCTTGCATATATCAATTATTTCATTAAAATTTATATTTTCAGAACCAGCAACATCATAATCTCTATTGATTAATTTGTCATTTTTTATTGATCTAAATATGGCTTCTGTAACATCATCTATGTAAACAGGGCTCATTTTGTATTTGCCATTTCCTATTATTGGAATAATAAATGGCATTTCCATTAAAGTTTTGCCTATTAAAGAAAGATTGTTTTCACTATAAATAATACTTGGTCTTAATATTATATAATTTATCTTAGAACCTTTAATTAAATTTTCAATTTTAAGTTTTGTTTTACCATAATCATCTAAAATTTTCCTTTTAGTAGCCATAGAACTAATAAATATTAATTTATCAATTTTATTAGATTGACATGCCTCTAATAGGTTTTTAGAGCCAATAAAATTTAAATCTTCCTTGCCCTGTTTGTGAGAAGTCGCTAAATGTACTACTACATCAATATTTTTAGTAGCATTTATTAAAGAAGTTTTATCAAGTATGTCTCCGTATCTAAACTCTAATTTATCGTCCTTGAATTTAGATATATCACTAGTTTTTCTAACAAAACAAACAACCTTATATTCATTTAATAGTTTAGGAACTAATTTAGTTCCAATAAATCCAGTTGCCCCAGTTATTAATATTTTTTTCATTTTTTACTTTCAAGATACTCTTTAAGCTTAAATGTAAATCTATTATTAACAAAATTATTTAAGAAATTTTGGTGCATATTGTTTCTCAAATAAAATCTTTGTTGATTAAACCAATATTTGGTTTGTTCTTTAGCATTTACCTTATAGAATAATGAAAACAAAGCAGATGAAGGCACTTCAGAAACATTAACATCATAACCTAAAACTCCGAAACCTGCCCAATCCTCAAGTCTATTTGGAACCTTAACCTTTCCTTGTTTTAGGCATAAATCAAAATAAGGTGTTCCGGGCATGGGTCTATAAAGTTGTATTAAGTTTTCATCTGCAGGTATCTTATTAATGAAATGTATTGTTTTTCTTAATTCCTCTGGTGTTTCTGTTGGATGCCCAAAGATGTAAGCATTAGTCAAAAATATCTTTTTACGAATTAACATCTTAGCAATTTGTACAGCTCTATCAAGTTCTATAATTTTATTATTCATTTTCTGAATTCTTTCAGAACCAGACTCTACTCCTAATAAAATCCTAATACAATTAGTACTAGAGATCATATCAATTATATTCTTATTTAAAGTGTGATATCTTGAAGAAGTATACCATTTTAATTTTAATCCACTATCTTTCATAGTCTTACAGAACTTCTTAGTATAAGTCTCAGAAACTAAATGTAGATCTTCGCCCAAATCTAATATATCTATTCTGTTTTTAACAAGACCCTGCACTATTTTATACTCTTCAATTGCTTTTTTTGGATCAGCTATTCTATAACATCCCAAATAACCCTTAACATTTTTATTACTGTTATGACAGAAACCACATTTAAATGCACATCCTCTTGTGGTAGATATAGGTAATAGATTATTATTCTTGTCTGGGAAATATTGGTTAATATTTTCAAGTAAATCCCAAGCAGGTACAGGTAACTTGTCTAAATCAACAAATTTTTTAGATGGTTTAGTAATTATTATCTTATTATTTTTCTTTATTCCACATCCAAAGAGATCTACTTTTTTACCATTCATATAGTTCAATAAATTAATTAAAGAATACTCACCTTCACCTATAACAACTGCATTTATATTGCTATTCTTTAATGTTTGTTCAGGCAAAACTGTTGGATGAGGACCACCCCATATAACTCTTTTTCCTAATTTATTAGCTATTTTGCTTATCTTTAATGCTCTTATTATATTTGGGCCAGTTAATACCCTAACACCAATAAAATCAGCCTGACTCTTGTATATATCTTGTTCTATTGTTTTCTCATCAATCTCTCTGCCAGAATAATCCTTAACAAAAGCCTCAAATTTATTTTCTCTTAAAACAGCGGCTAGACTAATTAAACCTAAAGGTGGAAACTTTGTCAGTTTAGTTCCGGGTTCAAAAAGTAATATTTTTTTGTTCATATTATTATAAGGTATTAGTATAAATTTAAAAGGCTTTTTACCTCTTAAATATCAATGAATAAAGCATTCCTAAGCCATATGAAAAGTGAATTAAAAAGAAAAGAAATGGGAGAAAAGGTAATGCTAGTATATCTTTTTTCATTGATATATACAAAGAAAAGACTAAACTTATCAAAAAATAGAGCATTATAGGTAATAAAAATATTATATTAAAGTAAACTAAAAGTGGGCTTAATATCATATAAATTGTAAACATTGTAGGTATAATAAAAACTAATTTAATATTATTTTTATTTAATTTCTCCTTTAGTATTCTTACCTTTCCGTATTTGTATATCTGTTTACAAAAATCAAAAAGGTTTGATCTTCTTTTATGGTATATTATTAAATCTGGGTTATAAACTATTTTTATTCCTGATCTTTTAGCCCTTCCAAAGAATTCTGGGTCCTCTCCAGGAAACAAAATTGGATTAAATCCTTTTATTTTATTAAACACAGTTTTTCTAACAAAACAATTTGCAGAGGTTATACTGGTTTCATCAGCATCTAAGTTTAATTTACCTATTTTATATCTATTACTCATTGTATAAGTACCAAATTTACTTTCTAACACATATCCCGAAATTTTAGCAAAAAAATTGTCAGATTTTGGTGTAAGCTGTGGTCCGCCAACAATCCCTATATCTTTATTATTTTTTAAAAATTCCTCAGCATTTTTAAGCAAATCTCTATGAACTATAGCATCATCATCTAAAAAAGCTAGGATTTCTCCCTTTGATTCTTTAATTCCTTCATTCCTATTAACAGAGGGATTTAAGCCTTTTTTAACAATTATTTCATAATCAGACCTTGGATAATCTAATTTATTCAAAGAATCAAGTATAGATATCTTCCTGTCTGGAGCAAGTGCTATTATTATTGAAAACTTAAGTTCTTTCATTTTAAAAACCTATATCTTAATAACGTATAAACTGCTTTAACACCATCTTTCCAAGTGATCTTCTTTCCTTCCTTGTAATCTCTAGAATAATAATTTATTGGTATTTCCCTTATTTTATAACCTTCTTTCAGTACTTTTGCAGTTATCTCTGGTTCTATGTCAAATTTATTTGAATTTAAGGTAATTTTCTCATAAACATCCCTTGTAAACATTTTATAACATGTTTCCATATCTGTTAATCTTTGAGAATATAAAAAAGAAGTGAGAAATGTGAGAAAAGAATTTCCAATTTTGTGTACTTTAAATGTTAAATGGTTATGTTCTTTTAAGTGTCCTTTTTCAGATAGGTATCTAGATCCATATACTACTTTAGTTTTATTAGTTAATATTGGTTCTAATAGCTTGATATAATCTTCAGGATCATATTCAAGATCAGCATCCTGTATTAAAAAAATATCACCAGACGCCTTACTTAAACCAAATCTAACAGCAGAACCCTTTCCCCCATTCTTTTTATAATAATAAAACAGGTTTTTAAAAGATAATTTCTTAATAATATTAGAAGAATTATCAGTACTACCATCATCAACACAGATTATCTCTTTTTCAATAGGAAGCTTAATATTCATAACTCTTTTTAAGATAATCTCTATGGTTTTTTCTTCATTATAAACTGGTATTATAATTGATAATTTCATTCTTAAAATAGACAATCTAAAAAATTATAAAGCTTGCCATATACTCATATTTTGTTAAAAACCCCTTAATAAGTTAACCAACTAAATATCCTTATAATAATAAACTTTAAATTCTCATAATTCTTTATCTCAGACAACATCTTAACAATTATTTTAGGCCTCAAATAAAATTTTAAAAAAGCCTTTCTTCTAAGAGCCTTTAACCTTTTAGTAGATATACCTTTAGGAGACCAAGCTACTTTATCTAAAGAAAAATCTTCAAATCTTAACTCCTTTATTTCTCCCTTTTTAACCAGTTCATTGTATATTAATGTCCCTGGAAATGGCTTAAATGCACTAAATGTCGCTCTTTTTAATTTTAATAAACAAGCAAAATCTATTGTTTTATTGATGTCATTTATGGTTTCTCCAGGATAACCAACAATAAAAAAACCAACCACATCAAGACCTTCATTAGTAAGTAAGTCTACCTTTTCCTTTATCTTAGATGTAGTTAAATTTTTGTTCATTAATCTTAATATTCTATCAGACCCAGATTCTATTCCTACAGAAACAGCGTAAAGGCCTGCTCTCTTCATTAATTTTATCATATCAGAATCTAATGTATCCAATCTTATGCCATTTGGGAATGTAAACGTTATCCCAAGATTTTTATTGATTAATTTATTGCAGAATTCAACAACAAATTTTCTGTTAATGGTAAAATTATCATCTTCAATATGTATCTCTTTTATGTGGTATTTTTTATGCAAAAATTCTATTTGATTTATTACGTAATCTACAGAATGTGCTCTTATTTTTCTACCAGAAATCAAATGGGCCCCACAATAGTTGCATTGAAAGGGGCATCCTCTAGTAACAATTAAGGGCGCTATTGGATACTGTTTACAAAAAGCTCCGTGTGGTGCTAAAGGATATTCTTCTATACTAAATAATTCCCAATCAATTTCATATTCATCTAGATTTTCAACCAATTTATTTTCATTTATTTTTATCCTATTATTTTCTTTATAGACTAGACCAGGTACATCTTTAAAATTTATATTCACCCCACTCAATTTCTTTATTAAATTAGTAAAACCTATTTCAGCTTCACCGCAAAAACAGAAATCAGGCATTAAATAATTCATACTGCCTATTGGATCTAAAGAAACATGAGGGCCTCCTAAAATGATCACAACATCTTTTATGTTGTTTCTAGTAATCTTTATTAATTCTTTAACTGTATTTAAATCAACAGTATAACATTGAAATCCAACAACATTAATGTCCTTATTTTTTAATAAAAAAGAAAAATAATCTTTTATACTATAATTTTCTTTTATACAGTCCAAGATTTTAACATTTGAAATATCTTTAACAGCACTAGCTAAATAACCCAATCCCAAAGGTGGTTGAACCTCGTTTGTTTTTTGTGGGGGTTTTACCAAAAGGATATTTAATTTCATTTTTAAGAGATAAATTAATTTTTATTCTATATCTTCTCTATCTTTTTTATTAACATCATCCTTAGAATAGTCAATATAAAAGATTATAAATATTGCTATGATACATAATATAGCTATAAGTATTTCTAAATATAATATAACAAAAGAAAGGTTATTTAAAGATTTATCAAAATTATTCTTTGTTTCATACCTAAATAATATTTTATCTTTAGGGGCGTAATTAACGGGGTAATAAAACCAGTTCTTTGATTCTCTTCCTAAAACTATAACATAAGGATTAATTTGTGAGGTTGTTTCATAAATCTTAAAATAAGGTTTACCTCCCCTATAAAAGGTTTTAAGTGGATTGGAATTATTAGTCAAGTAAGAAATAAAATTCTCTGTTGTTTTATTAAAATCTGGTTGATTTTTAATAGTGCCCCATCCGCAATCATCCATAAGACATTCAACAATGTATATCTTAACAACAATATTGTCTGCTTCTGGTAATTTATTTGAATATTCTAATAACAAAGAAGTTTCTATAAAATCTTTATCGTGAAACATGAAAGTGTTTGTACCTCTATATGTTCTAGAATCAACAATAAATAGAGCATCTCCTTTTATGTTCATTACATAATTTCTAAGATCATTAACAGGTGATTTATCAAGCCCGTGATTTGAATGTACATAAAATAAACTTAATATTACAAAAAGTATCATAACAACTTTAACTAAAATATTTTTTTGATCTTTTAATATACTAGGTAATTTATCTATAAAAAAAGCTCCAAATAAAGCAAATATAGGTATAGCGTATACAAAATGTGGTGGTAATAATGAAGTGCCTGCCAGGAAAATAAAGGGGAATATAAACAATAAAGTAAGAAGTATATGCCATTTATTTTTTAAAGTATACGCTACAATTAGGCCTAAAAAGAATAATATTAACAATATTGCATCAAGTTTCCAATAAAATAAAAATGCCTGCCATGCACCAGGAACACGCCCATTATAGGAAAAGAATACACGTTCTGGTCTAAACGGTTCCATAGTTGCAGAGATTCCAGCATATATTTCGTTTTTAGATACTCCTGTAAATCTAGAGAACTGAACATCTACTATACCCTTATCTTTGTATAATAAATAATTAAATGTAAAAGTAGGCAACATTAACAAAAAGAAAATAAATAAAAATATCAAACCAAGTTTAATATTCTTAATATAGAATATTTTATTGTCTTTTTTGTAGTTAAAATATATTATAAATATGACATAAGCTGGGATAAACACCGCTGCTATAGTTTTCATAAGAATTGCTATAATTAAAAGAATAATACTAAGAATATAATTCAATGATTTTGCGTCCTTAAAGAATTTAACTAAAAAGTATAAGCTTAACATTATAAAAAAAGTCATTGGAACATCCATTTCAGCTTGTGTAATCAAAATATGAAATGATGAAAAGGTAAGCAAGAAAGAAGATATTAAGCCTATTTTTTCATTAAACATTTCTTTTCCTAGAAGATAAATAATTATTATAGATAAAGCCCCAAATATTATAGAAAGCAGTCTAGATGTTAGTAAATTAACGCCAAATATTTTATAACCAATATCTGTCAAATAAAACCATAAAGGATCTTCATTCATTTCTTGTAACAGTCCTGATGAAGTTATATTAACTGCATGAGGTGCATAAATCATCTCATCTGCATTAGGATCCAAGTTAGAAGCAATAATAATCCTCAATAAGAATCCTATTATAAAAAGTAGTATTATGTATTTATGGTTGCTTTTATTAAAAATAAACCTCATAACTTTTTTTAAAAAGTCTTCTTCCATTTTAATTTATTTTAATTTGTGATGTACTTTCAATGATTCCGGTAATTTATCATAAATATCTATTAAAAACTTAAATTTTGAGTATATTAATCTTAACCTTAATATTGATAAAAACATTTCTGGAACAGTTCTACCAAGTTTAAGTTGTGATCCTGTTTTATCATCCCATACAGTAGGTATCTCTATTACTTTATAACCCTTCCTTTTCATTATATAAAGTAAATCAATATCCCACGCCCATTTAGTTATACCCAAATCATTTACAGCATCTTTAATGGCCTTTCTTTTAAATAATTTAGCGCCACATTGAGTATCTCGTAAATCTATACTAAAAAATAATCTGACTAAATAATTAAATACTCTACTAGCAATCCTTCTAGAAATCTTCTGTTTGACTAATATCTTAGAACCCTTTGTCCATCTAGAAGCAATAATACCATCATTACCATTTATTTTTTTGTATAAATCAAAGAAAGATCTTGGGGGTGTAGACATATCAGCATCAACAAATCCTATAAGATTTCCATTAACCCTCTTAAAACCCTCAATGACTGCTCCACCCTTACCTATTGCCTCTGCAATATTTATGTATTTGATTAATTTATATTTCTTAGCATAATCTTTAACAATGTCTAAAGTATTATCTCTGCATCCATTTAATACAATAAATATCTCAAAATCAATTTTTTTATTAAAAAAAGAGATATATGAATCTAAGGTTTTGGTTATTCTTTTCTCTTCATTATAAGCCGGAATTATTATTGACAGTTCCATTTTTTCTTAATGTATAAATTAACATTAAAATGAAAGATAAAAAGTTTAATAAAACCAACTCATTAATAATAATCATCAATGAAGGATGATAAATCAAGATTATTACAGATTCTAATATAGCAAAGGTAATAAGTATCCATAAAAAGCTTCTTCTAGATACAGACAAGTTATAAAGTACAAGTAAATAGCTTAAGGAAAATAGAAGCATTATCAAACCAAATAACCATACAAAACTACTAATGCTCAAATAAGCGCTTCCAAAAAGCGTTGTGATAACAAGTTTAGGAAATAAAAAATAAAATAATATTATAAAAAAGCCTATTAAGAAGACAAGAAACATAGATTTATACATCAGATATTTAGTTGTCTTATTTCTTGCATGTAAATCAGCCACCTTAGGGAACATAACAGTTGAAACTGAAACAGAAGCAAAAAACACTATTTTTCCTAATACTGAAAGGGCAGCATAATATCCAGCATCTAAATCCGAAAAATAATGTTTTACTAAAAACATATCGATAGTATAATAAAATGTCAATAAGAGTAAAGCAATTAAAATAGGCAAGCATTGTTTGTAAACCTTCTTCATATCATATTTCTCATTAGATTTAGGGATATTTTTGTTAGTAATGTAAAGATAAATAAAAGCAGCTCCAAAAGAGATAACAATAGCAGTAACTGCACCATAAATGTGAAATCCCAAATAAACTAACAATATACCAAAAGTTAGTTTAGTAAAAGCCTCTATAAAAACATTAAAACCAAGTTTCTTAAAAGATTGTTGTCCTTGTAAATAACCCCTAGTAACTGGTAATATCAAAGCAAAGATAAAGATTGGACTAAAAACAAATAAGATTGTAAGGGGTATCTTTAGAAAATTAGCAATAATAGGACTAATAACAAAGAAGATTAAGGTTATCAATATGCCGTAAAAAAAGAATTTAGATATCGTTGTTCTGTATATTAGACTTATTTGCTTTTCCTGATTTTTTGCCTTAAACTCAGATATAATATTAGTAATAGTTGTCTGTATAACATTAAAAGGTACGTTAATTATGTAAAGCAATGATAAAACAACACCCAAGATTCCATAATCCTCTGGACCAAGAACACGACCCATATAAAAATGATAAAAAAATGCTGCAACATTGCCAAACATAATTGCTGTAAACAAAACAAAATTATCCCTAATCAAACTATCCTCTCTTTTATATTTCATCAATTTATTAATCATTTTATAATACCCAAATTAGACTAGAAAAGAATAACTGTATCAAAATCACAAAAAAGACAACCTGCTTTTCTGTAAATCTTCCTGTTCTTGTGAAAATATGAGGTATTGAATAAATCTTATCATAATAAGACTTTATTTTTCCATATTTATAATATCCATAACTCTTTGCATTAAACCTCTTTCTTGCTTTTAATATAAATTCAATAAAAAAAGGTACTGCTGATATTAAAGCAGCTCTCTCTAAATTACCTATTATGGCTATACAAGCAATTAATGCCCCTATCAGATAAGTTAAAGAATCTCCAGGCAATATTTTAGCAGGGTACTTATTAAAGATATAAAAAGCCAATAAAGAACTAAATCCTATCAAAGAAAATAAAGCGCCCAAATAGCTATTATTAACAAAAGCATATAAACCCAACATACCTATATAAACAATACCTAAACCTGTTTCTAGACCATTAAAACCAGCTAACATATTAACCATATTAGCTGCCCCAACTACTCCAATAGGTATAAGAATTAAAGGATAAATAAGACCTATATCAACTCTTCCTATTAAAGGCAAAGACATGATAGTATCTCCTGCATTAACAACCATTAAAGGCAGAGCTGCAGCCAAAGTCAATAAAGGTTTCTGCCATTGTTTTAGTCCTCTAGATTCAGATTTTGATTTATTTATAATAAGATCATCAACAAACCCTATAAAAGTTATTATTAAGATAGAAGAAATGCCAGCAAAAATATAATCAACATAAGTTGTGTCTTTATAAATAAATGTTCTTGTAGAAATATATAGCATTAAGCCAACAAAAACACCAGCCATTACACTTAACCCACCAGAAATAGGAACAAGTGGTTTTTTCTCCTTATTCTCATCCTTTACTATTAAACCTACTCTTCTCAAATATCTTATTAACCAAGGAGTCAGAAACAAAACTAATAAAAAGCTTACTGTTGCACATAATACAGGGACTATAGGGAAGGTCATAAAAAAGATAAAATAAGTCAGTTATTTAAAGTTTATTATTATTTAAAGCGGGTGAAAATGATAAAAGCAGCCTTAGTTTTTCCAAGATTTAAGTACCCTTCTGGAGATCCTCCATTAGGCATTTCTTATATACACAGTTATATAAAAAGAAAAACTGGTTTAGATATGGACATATATGACACAACATTTGAAAAAAATCCAATAGAACACCTAAAGAATTCTTTTAAAAATAATAAATATGACCTTATAGGTATATCTTTAATGACATCTATGTTAAAAGACGCCTTAAATGTTGCTAAGATTATTAAAGAAATAAATCCAAGTACAAAAATTATCTTTGGTGGTCCTCATCCAACAGTTATGCCATATGAAACTCTAATGAACAAATATGTTGATGCAGTCATCATAGGTGAAGGTGAATTAACATTCCTAGATTTGATTAATAACAATGGAAACTTCTCGGACATAAAAGGTATATGGTACAAAAAAAATAATAAAATTATAAAAAACAATCCAAGATTACCTCTTAAAAATTTAGATGAATTGGGATTTCCATTATTAGAAAAATTACCAATGGAAAAGTACATTAAAGTATGGTTCCAATTAGAATTAAGTATAGGCAAAAAAAGAGGATCTAATATAATTATGTCTAGGGGTTGCCCTTATAATTGTAGTTATTGCCAACCAACACTAAAGACATTATTTGGTAATTATGTAAGATCAAGGAGTGCAAAAAGTGTTATAGAAGAATTAAAATATTTAAAGAAGAAATTTGATATAAACTCATTTTTCTTTCAAGATGACACTTTTGCTTTTAACAAAAAGAATATATTTGAGCTATGTGATTTAATGATCAAAGAAAAATTAAATTTAATATGGGGCTGTAACATAAGAGTAGATCTCGTTGAAGAAGATTTACTCAAAAAAATGAAAGAGGCTGGATTAAAAAAATTAGCTGTAGGAATAGAATCTGCGTCTCAAAGAATTTTAGATACAATTTATAATAAAGGGATAACAATAAAACAGGTTGAAAGAGCAGTAGACATAATCAGTAAACTGGGTTTAGAATGCCGAGGTTATTTTATGATCGGTGCTCCTACAGAAACCGTTGAAGAAATTGAAGAAACAATAAAATTTGCTAAAAAATTGAAAATAAATGAGGCTACATTTTCGATAACTACCCCTTTACCCCACACAAATCTCTATGAGAATACTAAAAATATGATTGACAGAGAAATTTCTGATTTTGATTATTACAAAACCCCTGTTTATAAAGGTGATAATATATTAAGTCCAAAAAAATTAAAATGGCTTAAAAGAAAAGCGCTATTAGAATTTTATCTTTCACCAAGAATAATAAAAAGAACATTAAAATCTTGTTTTTATCCTCCTGAACTAAAAACAACCCTATACAAATTAAAAAGATTCTAAAATGGATATAAATCAAAAAACCAACAAATTCTGGATTGACAGTAAAAAGAATTTAATAGAAACTATGTTTCTAATGGAAGGCATAAAAGATGCCAAAATTTTAGAAATTGGTTGCGCAGATTGTGACAATTATTTAATATTAAAAAAATTTGGTGATATCACGTTTGTTGATTCAGATTCAAAATTTATGAAATTTTTGCCAAAAGGTTGCAAAGGCAAAGTGGCAAGTGTTTATGATTTGCCATTTCAAAAAGAATCTTTTGATGTTGTGCTTATATTTGGATTATTAGAACATCTAAAAGATGATAGGCTTGCACTGAAAGAAATAAATCGTGTTCTAATAAAGGGGGGCAAATTGATTTATTTTGTACCAGCATTTAGCTTTTTGTTTTCAAGTCATGACAAAGCGATTGGGCATTATAGAAGATATTCAAAAAAAGAATTAACAGACTTAATTAATATAAACTTTAAAGTAAAAAATATGTATTTTTGGAATTTTCTAGCGTTTTTTCCAGTATTTATTTTTAGACTATTTAGAAAAAGAAGTAAACCCAAAGTTGATTTCATCACATTACCTTTATTTGTGGACCGAATGATATATTACGAATTTAAAACAGAAACAAAACTTATTAAAAAAAATTTTAAGCTACCTGTTGGTGTCGGAATTATAGGAGTAGCAGAAAAAATTAATTAATATACCTACTTATTCTTTTGGCCAAATAGCTTCTTCCTTTTTGTTTTAAATGTTCATTAGGTGTATATCCATAGGAAAAATTGTCAGATGATAAATCAAACGATGCATCAATAATGTTAATGTTATTATTCTTACCTATCTCAAAAATAATTTTCTTATTCTTATTCACTATAGTATAAAAAATTTCACCTAAATAATAGGTTCCTTTTTTATAATCTATAGGCGTTATGTATACTATAGTACTTATATTGCACTTATTGAAGTTACTTAAAGTGTTATTTAGAGAAATTATTTTTCTATGAGTATAATTCAGATTGTACATATATTCATAAATAAACTTGTTTTTCCGTAACTCTTCAAGGTTGGTTTCATCCCCTTTGATTATGTAATCAAAATCTTTCACCTTTCCTATTTTTTTATCATAATTGTAAACATCTATTTCATACCAATTTTTGTGTTCTTGATATGCACTATCAGAAAATAGATTATAAAATCTATGCCACAAATTTAAGAATAAGTTATCATTATTTCTTAATCTATTAATTTCTGATTTAAACTGATATTCAGGTCTACTATCCCACTCTGGGCTAAATGACCTTAAATTAATAGGAATAATAACATATTGTGGTTTCTCTTTGGAGTTACATAGATATTCGCTAAACGCATCAAATATTGTAATTGTATAAGCACCGTACGAAATCTCAACCAAATTATATGAATCGTTTAAATAAAAATTTAGAAATTGACCTAGAGTTCTGTTATCATCATCCTTATCATCAATTGACTCAATTACAGAATCTCCGAAATATAATATTGTATTATTTTCTTTAATTGCTTTTTTTAGAATGTTGAGTTCATCATAAGCATAAAATAACTTGGTTATAAAAAGTGCGAATAATATCAGGAAAATTAAAAAAAATGCTAAGTTCCTTAAAAAATGTGTTTCATCATTCATCTTAAAATTGAAAGTATATAAACTTCGTGCCTCCTGCCGATAAAAATAATATTAATAGTGCTACAGCCAGATAAGCTCCCCACCTTACCCATAAAGGTTTTTTTGAAATAAAATTTGTTATATCTATTTTATCCTGTATCAAATGAACTAACATCAAAAAAACTATAAGTCCAATAGATAGTATAAGTTCGGTCATATCAATCCCAATATAGACCTTTGAAAAACTTATTCCACTAAATAAATGTGTCAAAATGTAAAATGCATCTGACAATGAGTTTGCTCTGAAAAAAATCCAAGCAATACACACAAGTACGAAAATAAATATTATTTTGAAGAATCTGTAAATTATCGGAAATCTATCTATTTTAGTAAGATTAACTAATTTTTTTCTCAAATTGGTTGTTAAATATGATGAAACCATATAAAAACCGTGTAATGCCCCCCAGATTATAAATGTCCAATTCGCACCATGCCATAAACCACTTATAAGAAATACTATAAATAAATTAAAATAAAATCTTGAAATTCGCACTCTATTGCCACCAAGAGGTATGTATACATAATCTCTAAACCAAGTAGATAGTGAAATATGCCATCTACGCCAAAACTCTGAGATAGAACTGGATAAATAAGGTCTATTAAAATTCTGCATCAATTTAAATCCCATTACTCTTGCAGCACCAATTGCAATAGTTGAATATCCAGCAAAATCACAGAATATTTGGAATGCAAAAAAGATTGTAGCAAGAATTAGAGGAATACCTGTATAATTAGCAGGATTATTATATATGGTATTGACGACAATAGCCAATCTATCTGCTATTACAGCCTTCAAGAACAGTCCCCAAAGCATAAGCTTAAGGCCGTCTACAACTCTCTCGTATTCAAATTTATGCTTCTCGTAAAATTGATGTAATAAATTGTAAGGTCTTTCAATAGGCCCGGCAACAAGTTGGGGGTAAAACATGACATATAAAGAATAGACCATAAAATTCTTTTCAACTTTCTGCCTTCCTCTGTAAACCTCAATGACATAGCTTAAGCTTTGAAAAGTATGAAATGATAAACCAATAGGCAACACCAAAGATAATGTTTTTAATGAATAATTCCAACCTAAAAAATTAGCTAAATTTGTTAAATTTCCAGTAAAGAAATTATAGTACTTAAATACGAATAATATTAAACAAGTGGATATTATACTTACTAACAAAAAGATACTCTTTTTTTTATCCTTATTTTTCTCAATTAGAATGGCTGCAAAATAGTCAACTACTATTGCCAAAGCTAA
>JAZDEO010000057.1:0-8330 GCA_043808705.1 archaeon
GCAACTGACGCTTTGCCATTAGAAAACACCTCCTAAACTCATGTAATTATCGTCGATTAACTACTATATAAATATTTCTTTATCGACGAGATATAGCTTTACTAAAAACAAGACTTTTTAGACAACCCCGCTTTAAAGAAAAAATAAAAAGTTAGACTCGTATCTTTACAATCTCCAGTTCTTGAGGATACTTCTTAATCTTCTCATCAAATTGTTCATCATTTTCAGAACATAAGATTTCATAAACAGTTCCATCCGTAAGATCAAGTATATCACATCTAGAGCCATTCTCAAATATTGCTTCTGTAATAAACTTATGATTTTGGTATTAAATTGAAAGAATAGAAAGGTTTATATATGTGTATGCACATAATACACATTGGTGATGTAAAATGCCAAATATGACCCTTTCAATACCAAACGAACTGCATAATGTTGTAAAAAAACATAATGAGATAAATTGGAGCGAGATAGCCAGAAGAGCAATGCTAATTCAGGCAAAAAAGCTTCAGTTAATGGAACAACTAGTTGAAAAAAGCGAGTTTACAGAAAAAGATGTTGAAGATCTAGACAAAAAAATAAAAGAAGGCTTGTTTAAGAGATTCAATAAATGAAACTAGTTATAGACTCAAACAGGATAATCTCTGCCTTAATCAAAGAGGGATTATCTAGAAAGATTATAGTATCAAAAAACTTTGATTTCCTTACATTGGACTATATAATAGAAGAGGTAAGAAAATACAAGGAAGATATATGCAAAAAAGCAAAATTTTCAGATAGTGAAATGGAGCTTTTATTTGATTTGTTTATGGAGAATGTTGAGATAATGCCTGATGAAAAAATATTGTCTAAAATGGATGAAGCAAAAGAAATAATGAAGGATATTGATATTTATGATTCTCCTATAATTGCCTGTGCATTAACAGTGTCCAATGAAGGAATATGGACTGAAGACAGGCACCTTAAAAAACAGAGTAAAATAAAGATATGGAAAACAGAGGATTTAATGGATTATGTTTAGTTCTTTAAAAGGAAGTTCCTAAGAAACCTTGGTTTCTTGCTTTAAAGACCTTAAAGAAACTGGTTAATATTAGATGTTTTAATAAGAAGTTCCTAAAGGATTATCTTTAGAGGGATTTGAACCGTACGATAAAATCGTACAGTTGAAATTTATCTTTTCTTATAGCCAAGTTTTTTGTCATAATCTTTATGACTTAGAATGTCAAGCACAAAACAAATAATTTCTATCTGATCTCCTTTAATTGTATACAGCATTCTCCAATAATTAGTAAGTTCTACCCTCCATAAATTAGTTGCCTTGTATTTTATTATATACTCCTTAGGAATCAAAGACTTAGCCATATTATCCCCGTAAAAAGGATTTATTTTAACAAATTCTGTTTTTTGTTTTATAGATTTCAATAATTACATTTCTTCTGTGTTTTCCTTTCCATCTTTAATCTGCTGTCCAACAACCTCATTTAATTTTTTATATTCAAGATCAGCTTCATCAAGAAATATAACCCTTACAGGCTTATTTATACCTCTGTCCCTCTTTTTATAAGCTCATTTAGTTCTTTTCTTTCTGTAAATATCCAAAGAATTCCCTTTGTGCCTATTATTATTTTTCCGCTTAGTTGTAAATAATCTAATATCTGAATTAATGTTTGATGCATAACTTGTTTGGGTAATTTTCTTTTTAATTCAGCTAAAGTTAACAGTTCTCCATTATTCCTTAAAGTTTCTTCCACCATAATTACAGTATTCAAATTAGGTGAATGCTTTAATCTTTCTCTTTCTGTAACCTGAATTAATTTTGGCATATTCTTATACTATAAATGTATTATATTATACCTAATAGGTATATACTAATATATAAAGCTTTTGATTTTTAGTTCTGGAAAGAAAGTCAGTTGGTTACAATTTGTAACCAACTTAAAATGCAAAAAATAATCTTTTAGAACTTTCAAAAAACAAGAATTTAAAAAAAAGAAACTTCTAAAGCTAGTTCAGAACAAAAGAATTAGAGTAGGGTATTGAACTGTACACATAATGTTTACGGTTGAAATTAATGTGCTAAGTCTAGTGATATTGAGTTGTACACATATTGTGTACAACTGAAATTGATTTCTTCAGTAAAAGGAAGTTCCTAAGGAACCTTGGTTCCTTGCTTTAAAAATACTCAGTTCTTAAAAACTCGTTCTAGAAAGATATAAAGCTCATCTCTTGTAAAAGTCGTTCCATATTTGCTGTATTTATCTTTAAGCTTGGAACTTGTTACAACAAAATACCAGTTTTTATAGTTCTTGTTTAAAAGTTCTACCTTATCTCGTAAATTTCTCATATCATGCTTTTTTCCAGTTTCTATTTCTAAGGCATATCTTACCTGTTTGTAATCAAAAATAATATCTGGCTTTACTGTCTTATACAAATAAATTAGATTGGTATATTTTCTTATATAAAGTTCAATTGATTTAACAAGAAAAAAGTGTATATTACTTTCATTTTCATTTGGCTTTAAAACATAGTCCCTATGAATTTTAGAGCCTATAGCAATATGTGAGCTTATAGAATATCCTTTATTTAACAAGTATTCAATCTCATGCTCATTAAGCTTAGACTTTAAAAAAAATCCCTTGTCAGCATCAATATCAATTGTGATGTCTTCCTGTTTTTTCAGACTATTAGAATTTTGTACATAACTATCTTTTTTATTTTTTAAAGAATTAAGCTCATTTGGATTAGTAGTTATGATTAGATGTTCGGATTTGGATGCAATAATCTTAAGTTCAGTATGATCGTTCTCCATTATCAAAAGACCCTCTCCTATATTGGCTGTTAATAAGCAATTTCTCTCCTCTGAACTTAAATGAAATTTCTTAACAACATCATCTATTATAGATGGCTTCTGTCTTAATAATATTGTATATGATGAATTATTTAAAAGAGCGTTTCCAGCTTTACTTGAAATTAAGTCAGAAACATCCTGAGTTATTAAAGAAAGTCCAAGATTAAATTTTCTACAAGTCTTGACTATTTCAAAGATATAAGATTCTTCCTCTGTTCTCGACAATAGGGACCATGCTTCATCAATAACTAATATTTTCTTGTTTCGATCTTGCTTCATCTTTGAATAAACATAGTCCAAAATTAAAAACATGATAACTGGCTTTACTTGTTTGGGCATCTCTCCAATATTAAAGCATACAAATTTATTGTTAAAGTTAATATTAGTATGCCTGTTCATAAAAAAGAATACCCCATCTGTATACATGCTTAATCTATTAAGTAAAGATCTAAATGTTGGCTTCTCAACAACAGTACATTTTCTTTCCATAATGCTAAGCTCTTTAAACAAATTTTCTAAAATAGGGGGTTTTCTGTTCCAAGTCTCTTTATTGTTAGTAACCCCCTTTTTCTCATAAGTTAGAGTTAAAGCCTTATCAAGAACAGCTTTTTGAATATCAGATAAATCTCCTAGCATTACAGACATTAAATCAATTAAGCTTAATCTTTTCTCAGCATAATCATGCTCCATCAAATCTAGAGGATTTATTATTGTTCCAGAATCCATTGAAATATTTATCAGTTCACCATTAAGCTCTTTACATAAAGAAGTATATTCTGACTGTGGATCAATAACCATAACTTTAACGTCGTTAATTAAATGCCTGATTATCATCAACTTAGCTAAAAAACTTTTTCCAGATCCACTTTGACTTAATATAATCGAATTATAATTACTAAGCTTAAAGATATTCTTTATTATTGGAATCCCATTTTTATTTAAGCCAAGAAATATTCCATCATCATCTATATTAAGGAAAGAAGAAGTGAAGGGAAAGAAAGCACTTAATGCCTCTGTTGTTATATTTCTCTTAATCTTTAAAGAATCTTGAGCAAGAGGTGTTGTAGATTTTAAGCCTTGTAACATTTCAAATATGGGCAATTTAGGAATAATCATCAAGGAATTTAAGTCTGATTCTATTTTTTTAGTCAACAAGTTTAAATCTTCAATAGAAGAGGCTTTACAATTAATATAGAAAGATATATTGAATAATTTCTCCTTTCCTTTTTGTAAATCCTCTAATATTCTTTTTGTATCCTCATACTTAAGCTCTAAAAATGGATTCATAATTGAATTCTTTTGTGCTGAATATAAGTCAGCTCTCTGCTTTTGTAGTTCTTTATCTAGCATAATCATTGTATTTTCTATATTAAATGGCTCTATAAACAGAGAAATATTAAAATCTCCCTTTGAAGTTATAATTTTGTCTAGAAATCCAGGCTCTACTATTCTAGGATATCCATATGTTGATATTATTCTGTTAAACGTATTATTAATTTTTATATAATCTGGATAATTTTTAATTAACTTAGGAGCTATTAAATAATGTAGATAATTAGATTTATCAACTATCTTGTCTGCTTTATCTATGATGTCT
The DNA here is from genome assembly GCA_043808705.1 of archaeon. Taxonomy (GTDB): domain Archaea; phylum Nanobdellota; class Nanobdellia; order SCGC-AAA011-G17; family GW2011-AR20; genus JAZDEO01. Next base: position 4,446 of record JAZDEO010000057.1, read on the forward strand.
TTTGAAAATAAATTCTTTAAGATTTCTTTTAATTCAAAATCTTCAAGTAATTTTGTGTTAATACCTATATTCTTTAACTTTTCCTGGCATATTTTAATCTGTATATCTAGATTAGATGTTTCCTTAATAACAATATAGAAATTTCTGTTCATTACCTTATTTTCCTGAAGTATAGAATTTAAATTATTCTTATAATCCTGAAACTGCTTTTTGTAATGTTTTATGTTTATTGAATCAAGATATGAATTTATGTTTAGAGGAGATGTTAATATTATAATTTGAATTGAAAAATCCAAGGAATTTAGAAACTTTTGAAATCCTAGAATGATAGCTTCTTTCTCTCTTGTATTTTTGATATTAAAATTTATAGGCTCTACCTTTAAAATAGAAATATTTTCATCTGTTTTTATCTTATTATTAGAAATTTCCTTAATCTTGAGAAAGTTTATCATGTTTTTAGACATGGTTGTTATTCTTCTGGATTTAATCCAGTAAAATAGATTAACTAGTGTTTTTTGAAAATTGAAGAAGATAAATAAAGATCCTATCACTAAAGGTATTAAAGCCAGGATAATTTTTAATTTAAAGTTTAAATTGGATTTTAAAATAAAGAGAGAAATAGGAAGAAAGATTATTGCATATCCAAGCTGTTGAAATGTCAGATTGAATATTATTTTTTCCCTGTATTGTAATTCCTGAGGAACTTCATAAGACATATCTAATTAAGATTTTATTCATTTAAAAGAAGACTTGTAAAAAAGATTATAGAAAAAATTTAGTAAATATTGGTTACATATCTTCCATTACGGGTTTGTCTTCAATAAATCTAGATGGTAATCCTAACTTCTTAAAGTAATCGCATATAGCAATACATGCAAATCTTTCAGTGGAATAATGTGTTCCTCCAAGAATATTGATTTTATTACTTTCAGCAAAATCATGAGCTTTTTTTGAATGATCATTCTTTAAAGTTATTCCTGTTACAAAAGTATTAATCCCTTCTTTGGCTATTTCTTCTAAAAATTCAATACTATTGCCACCGCAAGCAATAACCGCAACAATATTATTTTTAATTATTTTATCTCCATAAGGATACAAACTAACTTTGTGATTTACTGCAGATTCAAATCTATTTCTTAATTCTTTAACTTTTACTAAATCTGTTCTTCCAAATAAACCACATAAAGAGCCAAAGTAAAGCCCAAATGGTTTTTCAGGCTTTATTCCAAGAGTCTTTGCTAGACTTACGCTTGTTGAATAATCCCCATAATTATCTAGAGGAACATGAAGATTGTAAATTGAAATTCTTCTTTCTTTAAATTTTTGTAATAAATTTCTATCCATCTGTTGAAAGACTTCAGGAGCCTTTCTAATATCCCATATTGCTGGATGATGAACAAAAAGCATAGCATCTTCTACTTTATCATCTAGTATTTTTTGCATAACATCTCTTGATGGAAAGACAGCAGTATAAACTTGACTTATTTCTTTTGTGAAATCACAAACTAAACCCATTGACCTTTTCTTAAATTTCTCACTAAGAAAATCAAGAACAGGTCCCATACTATCTGCCCAATCATCACTCATCTTTTTGGCGATAAAATCTTTTTCAAGTCTTTTGTATAATTGAGTTGATTTCATATTTACTTTATAAATCCACAAAATTATAAATCTTTGCTTTAAAGAATAAGAATTAAATCATAAAGCAAGTAAGTCTAAAGTATTCTGTCTTTGAGGATAAGCTACAGAAGCTCCAGAATCAGGTATAGCCCCGATTATATCAAAATAGCAATGTATATTGTTTTTAAGAGCTATTTTCTTTATATGATCATCAAGAGATAATACAGCTACCTTTCTATATTTATCCTGAAGAAAACAACCATAAGCAGCACTCACTAAAAGATGATCTGTCCCTGAAATACCTTGAAGTGTTTCATAAAGTCCTTCACTAGGCCCATTATAAATCTTTAAACTAGAAAGTACTCTCCAGATATTTTGAATAGCGTCATCCAAAAGACTTAACATTACGGGTTTACTATGAGGATCTATCCTACCCTCTTTCACATCTTCAATAACAGCATTTATTAAATTTTCAATAATCTCTCTTCTAGGAGAAAAACCATTATGAGATAATCTACTTTTAAGCCTGCTTCCTTTTTGCACAACCTTAAGAATTCTAGCACAATTTCCTCGAAATATAACAAAATTTTTTTTAAGATTATTTAATTCATCTACAACCTCTCCTATCGTAAAGACCCTTTTATCACTAATTATATTCTCTAATTTCCATACAATGCTCTCATTTAACCTAGACAAATCAACACCAACAGGACCCTCTTCAGAAATGCTCTTTAGTTTATGTAACTTTTTACAGATATTCTCTTCATAATCAACTTGACCAACAAAATTGGTATCAAAGAAAATAACATCATAACCCTCTAATTTTTCTTTCAACCATGCATAAGATTCCATACTATACTTATAAAACAAACACTCTTATAAATCTTATCAATATAGGCTAAACAATTTCCTAAGTCTTAGTTTTGCTTTAAAGAAAATATCTTTATTTCTTCCATCTCTTTAATTTAGGTAAAATAGTTGAAGCCATTTTTCTTGCTTGCTCTTCAGGCATTCCCATCATCTTTCCAAACTTGACATTCTTTTCAATTTTATCCTTTAAAGTTATACCTTCATCTAGAAATCTTCCAGCCTGAAAGCAGTGAAAGCAATATTCTTTGCTTTTACTTTCATCTTTATTTGTTCCAAAATCATCTGTTTTTTGTAAAGGCATCCCACAGCTCTGGCATATTTTTTGTTCCATTTTAATCTTTATATAAAATTAATATTTTTAAAGATATTGTTTTTAAAACATCTAAACAAAAAATAAACGCTTTAAATAATTAATTGCTTTAAATAATTTTAAAAGTTTATAGAAAAGATTTAAATAACACTAAATCACAAAAGAGATAATGGTAATGGTAAAATTAGTGGCAGTAATTCTTATCTTTTATGGATTATTAGGCATGGCTGTAGGCGGTTATGCATTATATTATGTTTCTAATAACGGTCTTTTCTTAGGAGAGCAAATAACAGATGTTAGTTCAGATATTCATCAAGAGTTTATTATAATAGCCCAAACAATGAGGGATGCCTCAAATTCATCAAAGAATGCTGAACTGAATATAAAAAGCGCTCAAGAATCCCTTAATTCAGCTCAGCCTATTTTAAGCAATGTTAAAGAATCTTCTTACAATATAGGGAATTCCATTAACTTTACTATACTAGGTGAATGCCCTTTATGTTCAACCTCTTATTGGTTCTATAAACAAGGTGATGAACTGGAAAATTTAGGAAATAATTTAAAGGAAACATCTGATTCTCTTGGAGAAAGCGCATCTGGCATGGACAAATTAAGTGAAGATTTCTCGCAAATGGCAGATGGCATGGACAAATTAAGCAATCATTTTATTGGTTCAACAGGACAATTAGCTTCCCCAAACATGAACTTAATTGTAAGAATAGCCTTATGTTATCTTATATTCTTGCATTTTTTGTTATTTGGAATAGGATATGGATTATTTTCTCTGCCTCATGATTATTAAAAATTATTAAAACTTATAAAAAAATAATAAAAAATCAAAGAACAGAGAATTTCTTTTTAATTATTGAAAGAACCAGATAATAATACTACTTTATCATTAATAACAATTGTTTTATACAATAAAGATAACAATTATTATTACTAAAATGATACTCCTCGACCTGAAGGTCGAGGTATCCGGTGAGGGCTAGACTAAAGTTTGGTCTGATGTTCAAAATTCCAACCAAATTGACTTTGTTTGATGTAGTGTTCAATTGTATCTGCAGTAACATTACCTACAGATC
>JAZDEO010000058.1:0-37900 GCA_043808705.1 archaeon
AGCAGTGGAAATAGAAGCAGAAAAGGAGCAGATATTTTTGGAGTTTTGTTGAGTGTTGTAGAAACACTCAAGCTTCAAGGAAAGAATCCCTTGAAAGAGATGAAAAATATAATTCAAGCTTCAGAAACGTAAGTAGTTACACTTAATCAAAACCTTTTTAAATACTACTTCTTGCACTATCCTGTGCTATTTAACTATAGCTAATCTAATACCGAAAGGTATGAACGATTTAAATATTAAAAAAATAAAAAACAAGGTATCAAAATATAATATTAAAATGGCAACAATATACGATGCAGATACAAATAAGCTCATAGAAAAGGTAGCTTTAGAATTAAAACAATTAATTAAGGCTCCTGAATGGTCTATATTTGTCAAGACAGGAATGTCAAAAGAAAGACCACCTGTTGATCGAGACTGGTGGTATCACAGAGCAGCCTCTATTCTAAGAACAGTTTATATCAAAGGTCCTATAGGAACCAGTAAGTTACGAGTTAAATATGGTTCTAGAAAAAATAGAGGAGTCAAGCCAGAAAAATTTTATCCTGGTTCAGGCAAAATAATAAGAGTGATATTACAGCAACTAGAAAAAGCAGAGCTTATTCAGCAATCTGAAAAATCAAAACGCAAAGGTAGAATAATCACAAAAAAAGGCAAGTCCTTTTTAGACAAGTTATCAAAAAATGTACAATCAGCAAAGTGATGATTTACAGAAGATACAGCATATAGAAGATACAGTTAAAAGATATTTAGACAAAGGCGCATTATTAAGATATGGTAACATAAAAACAGTAAATCCACAAAAAGCACTTCAAATATCATCATTATTGTACAGCTTCATAGAAGCAAAACAGCTAAGAGAAAAATTAAGTGATGAAGAATTCAAAAACTTATTAAGAAACATAAACGAAAATAAAACCTTTAAGATCACAAGAAAATGAAACCATTAGGAAAAAAATTAAGATTAGCAAAGAAGTTAAAACAAACAAAATGGGCTCCTTACTGGACCTCATTAAAGAAGTATGGTAAAACTAGAAAGATCCATCCAGGAAGGCATACAACAATAAAGAGAAACTGGAGAAGAACAAAGACAAAGGCATAAAATGGAAAGAATTTATACTATCCCATTAAGAAAAGAATTTTTGAAAGCTCCTAAATACAAAAGGACAGCTAAGGCAATAAGAGCCATAAAGAAATTCATGAAAAAACATATGAAGAATGAAGATGTCAGAATAGGCAAGTATCTTAATCTAGAAATGTGGAAGCACGGAAGAAAGAATCCACCTTCAAGAATTCAGGTTAAAGCAACAACTGAAAAGATAAAGAAAAAAGATAAGGAAATAGAATATGTTAAAATAGAACTTATTAATGCTCCTGTAGAGAAAAAAGAGGAAAAAAAGAAAGAAAAAATAAAACCAGAGAAAGGGCAAGAGCCAGAACTTAAAGAAAAGACAGAAGAATCAAAACCTATAGAAGAAGAAAAAATAGATGAGCAAGCAAAAGAAGAGAAAAAAGAAGTTCTAACACATAATATACCTGAACATCAAAAAGCAAGAGGAAAATCTTCATTAGACAAGACTCAAAAGTCTCAACAGAAGAAAGTTTCAGGCATAATTGGCCAAACAGGCAAGAAATAAAGTTTTTTAAACTAGTTCTTATTCATCTTATTTATGGAAGACAGATTACCTTTTGAAAGAATTGAAAGAAAAGTCTTTGTAAAGAAAGAAGCTGAAACAGATTGGAAATATGGCCAAGATCCAAATAAAAGAACAGTTCCAGAATTAATAGACTATGGAATCATAAACTTGAATAAATATGCAGGTCCTACCTCCCATCAAGTTTCAGACTATGTTCAAAAAATATTAGGCATTAAAAAAGCCGGACATAGCGGGACCTTAGTCAATTAAGAAGGAAATCCCAACGTGACTGGCTGTTTACCAATAGCATTAGGCAGAGCTACAAAGATAACTTATTCATTACTAAAATCAGGCAAAGAATACATTTGTTTAATGTACTTGCACAAGCAGATTACAATATCAAAGATTCATAAAACAGCACAAGAATTTACAGGAAAGATAGAACAACTGCCTCCTATAAAAAGCGCTGTAAAAAGACAATTAAGAACAAGAGAAATTTATTACTTTAATATTTTAGAAGTAAAAGACAGAGAAGTTTTATTTAAAGTAGGTTGTCAAGCAGGTACATATATAAGAAAATTAGTCCATGATTTTGGATTAAAACTAGGAACAGGAGCCCATATGGTTCAGTTGATTAGAACTAAAGCAGGCCCGTTTACAGATAAAGATATGTTTACTCTACATGATCTAACAGATGCCTATGAATTTTATAAAGAGGGAAATGATTCAGAAATAAGAAAAATTATATTGCCTATAGAAAGAGCAGTAACAAATATTCCAAAAATCTGGGTATATGATTCAACAATAGAATCATTATGTCATGGTTCAGATCTAAATATTCCTGGAATCTCTAAACTAAATAATTTTAATAAAGATGAATCCGTAGCAATAATGTCCCTAAAAGATGAACTTGTATGTTTAGGAATTTCTGTTTTAAGTTCAGAAGAAATCTTAAAAAAAGAAAAGGGAAAGGCTGTTTCTACAGACCAAGTATTTATGCTTCCAGGAACTTATCCAAAATATATTAAGACTACTGAGTAATAGTAAACTTTATAAATAGGTTATCTTTAAAATAAGATTGATGTAAAATGCCAGAAGACATAACTGAAATCAAACAATCAAGAACACTTCATATTATTAAAACAGGTAGAGATTTAAGTACATTAACATTTTATGATGTAATAAATGCTTTCCCAGAAATTAATCCAAAGATTATAGCAGTAGTTGACGAATCCCAAAACCCAGAAAAACCTGTTAAAATATTAAAAAGAAATGAACAGCATCACTATCCTTTTGGAAAAGATTCCTGTGCATTAGAAACCTTTGTATTTGCTTATGCACCTTATAATTTTGATCAACAACATAGAGACGGAGTTGTAGTAACTAACACTTTAATAGAAAGAGATGATGATCTTTTAAAAAAATGCTTTAAAGTAGATGAAGTTAATTATCTTATTTTATAACACAAAAGCCAGCATTCCTTACTATTCTTTATACTCAAAAAATTGCTAAGATAAGCCTTAACTTCCTCAGGATTATATCTTTTATCTAACTTATTATCAAAACTAACTCTAAAGAAATCTGGTCTGTCATAAATGCTAAATTCCTCAAAGTTTAATTTCAAATTCTTGCTTACTTTATACTTATTACCCTCTTTAACAAAATATCCTTTACCTACTAAATTATTAACAACATCATAAATTTCTGAAAACTGAACACCACTCTTAGCAAATAATTCAGCTGCAGTAAATTCATTTAAGCTTAAAGCAGAATTAAAAACCCTTTTCTGTTGGCTTGACATCTCTAAATTTAATACTAACCTTTGTCCTCTACAATCCTCTATATCTTTAATAATCTCACCATTATTTAAATTTACAAGCAGATTAAAATTCTCAATCTCTACAAACAAACAAGGAACAATTTCTTTTTTAATTTCAACATCTTTCTCATACATCAATTTAATATCTTTAATACTTGTTTTAGGTTTTATAACATTTAAAAGCTCACCCTCAAACCTATCCTCTTTACTCTCTTTATCATCCAATAAATTCTTTTCCTGGTTTTCCTGAATCTGTAGCATATCTACTGCCTCTCCACCATGCTTGGTCATTCTAGGTCTTACATTAACAAATAAAGGTAAATCTATTACTCCTGTTACCATGGCTGTCCCTATCTCAATATTTTTAATCTCATTTTCAGTCTCATTTGTTATCCCTTCAACAGAATTTGCAATGGTCTTAACATCAATTGGATTTGTAACCTTTAATATTATTTGTGTACCACATTGACTTAAAACACTTTTTTCTATTCTTGAAGGCCTTTGGGTTATAACACATAGACCAAGTCCAAACTTTCTACCCTCTGTACTTATTTGCCTTAATATAGAGGAACATTTCGCTTCACCAAAATTTCTTTCAGGAATAAAATTATGTGCTTCCTCAACTATTGTAAAGAATGGAGGTATATTTCCTTTCTTTCTTTCATCAAACAAATCCTTCATTAATTTATAAATTATAACCTCTTGTAATTCTTGATTAACACCCTTAAGATTTATTATGCTACATCTTCCAGGCTGTATTAATTCTTGTAAAGAAGTTGGATTATTTGAAAATAATTTTAAGTTCTGTAGATATTGAATTATATTAATTAAAGTATATTTAGCTGCATTATCCTCTGCCTCTAAATCCAATATAATCTGATTAAAGTCTATTATCTTAATATCTTTTAGAGAGCTGTATAATAATCCTAGCTGTGTATTACTAAGCTTAGCAGGCAACAAATGTATTAATTCAGAAGAGCTTAAATTATAATTATTTAATTTTAATATCTTGTATTTAGTATCAATAGGACTGTATTCCTCTATTCTTTTTTTATAACCCTTAGCTTTTAGTCCATATTTTATAAGTTTTTCAACCTGTTTTTCATCCTTATTCTCTTCCTTCAAGCTAGAATATTCGCCATGAGGATCTATAACTAATAATGGAATCTCCTTTTCTAATATTTCTTCAGCTATTACACCAGCAGCATAGCTCTTTCCAGATCCTGATTTAGCCAAAATTGCAATATGCTTAGTTAATAATCTATTAAGATCAAGATAAACATTTAAGTTATCATAATCCTGCAATATCCCAAAGAAAGCAGAATTTTTCTCTTTTTTCAGTCCTAGTGTTTCTTTAATAAAATCATTATCAGCCCTCAATACTTCAGTTCCAGGCTCTAAAGGGCTTAATAATTGTTTTAACTTATCATTTTCCCTATAACCTATAGTGTTGCAGAAAGCTATCTCCCTATCTTTTTCTTTTTCAAGTTCAATTATCTGAGCTAATATATATTTATCTTCAAAAGGTACTTGTATGTATTGAAACTTACTTGCTTTGCCCTTTACCATAAAAGTAAAATTTAAAGTAGAGGTTTTACCAATAATATTACCTAAGATCATAGTCTTAAAGTGTTAGAAAACATTATTAAACTTTATTGATTTTGAATATACTATGAAAGAGACTATAAAAATCACAAAAGAATCAGGAATTCCCTTAATGGGAGTTATTCCTTTCGGCATTATAGACCGAGGATCTTCATTAATACAAATAAGGCCTAACACTAATTGTAATCTTAAATGTGTTTTTTGCTCAACATCAGCGAATGACTCAAATATACATCCTTTTAACTATGAAATTGAATATTCTTATTTATTAGAATGGGTAAAGCAAGTAGTTGAATTTAAAAATATAGATGTTGAAGCAAATCTAGATTCATGTGGTGAAATCACTTTATATAAAGATCTTGTCAAATTAGTTAAAGGCCTTAAAGATATTAAGCAGATAAATAAAATATCAATGCAAACTAACGGTTTATTATTAAATGAATCCTTTATTAAAGAATTGGAAAAAGCAGGACTTGATAGAATAAATTTGTCTATTCATAGTTTAAATAAAGAAACAGCCAGTAAACTTGCCTGTATTTCTTACAACCTAAAACACATAATCAACATAATAAATTTAATAAAGAATTTAAAAATAAGCCTATGTTTGACTCCCGTTTATATTCCAGGATATGAACAGGATATAATTGATTTAATTAAATTTTCCAAGCAAAATAATACAGAGATAGCAATCCAAAAATATGAAACCTATAAGTATAGTAGAAGATTAAAGGTAAAGGAACAAACTTTCTATAATTTTTATAAAAAACTAACAGCCTGGGAAAGAGAATTTGGTATTAAATTAAAATATGGCCCTAGAGACTTTAATATAATAAGAACAAAGAAACTTCCCTTAATATTTAAAAAAGGAGATAAAATACAGGCAAAAATAGTTCTTCCTGGATGGTACAAAAATCAAATGATAGCTTACTGTAAAAATAGATTGATTACTATAATTAATTGTAATAAAAATATAAATGATACTGTTAAAGCAGAAATCTTAGATACAAAAAACGAATTGTATATTGCTAAATAATCTAAAGAAATTTATATTTTCATTAAGATTTATATATATGTAAATTCTACCAGTAATATGCAAAGAGTTCATGTCTTAATAGAAGGCTCTGTAACTGGAGTGGGCTTCAGATTTTTTGTACAAAGAAACGCTAGTCTTTTAAACATTAAAGGCTGGATTAAAAATATAAGTGAAAATAAAATAGAAGCAGTTTTTGAAGGCCAAGAACAAGATATTAAAAAATTATTAGAAATATGTAAAGAAGGCCCCTCATTGTCTTATATTAAAACTATTAAGGTAAAGGAAGAAGAATTTCAAAATTTAACTAAATTTGAGGTAAAATAGAAATATGTAAATAATTACACAATTAAGTAAAATATTACACAAAATGAGAATAGCAACAACTTACAAAGGATTGGAAAAAATAGCTGAAAAGGAAACAAAAGGAAAAGAGATAGTTTATACTAAAGTAGAATATTCTAAAAATAAAGAACTTAAATCAGTACTTTCATCTTATGAACTAGTTAAAAGATTTAAATTTAAAGATGAACAAGAGATTTATGAGCAAGTTAAAAAAATAAAATTCAAATTTAAAGAGCCATGTAAATGTGATTGTTTAAGAATAGGAAAACATAATTTTTCCTCCCAAGATATAAGAGACAATGTTCATAGAATATTAGCTAAAAACTATAAAATAAATTTTAAGGAGCCAAAAACAATTGTTTTTCTAGATATATTAGATGATTACTGTTTTATTGGCCTAAATCCAGTAAGATACAAAAGATCATATAAAGTAAGATTCTCTAGGAATTCTTTAGCCTCTTCAATAGCTTACTCTCTTTTAAAGATAGCAGACATAAAAAAAAGTAATTCTTTAATTGATCCTTTCTGTAATGATGGAACTATTCTAATAGAGGCAGGCCTATTATCAATAAAGAAATTATATGGATTTACAGAAGATCCAAAGAATGCCTCAATAAATAGTAAGGTGGCAAAAGTAAAGATAGAGCTTTCAACAAATCCAGTAGATTGGCTTGATACGTTATTCAAGAAAAATTCAATAGACTTTATAATTTCAAAACCTCCAGTATTGTCAAAAAGAGCAGATCCTAAAGTAGTTGAAAAACAAACAAAGGAATTGTTTCATCAAGCTTCATACATATCGAAAAAGAAAATGATTCTAATAAGTCAAAAGCCAGAGCTTTTAGAGAAATATTCTAAGCAGTATAATTTTTCCATGAATAAAGAACTAGAGATTATAGTGGGTGATCTTATTTACAATGTATTTTCTTTTAAGAAAAATATATAAACAAATAACATTCTATTAAACAGTATGAAACCAGAAGATCAATTAATACAGCAAAGAAAAAACAATCTAGAGGAACTTAAAAAATTAAACATAGATGTATATCCATATTCTTACAATAAAACTCATGATGCTTCAGAAATTTTAAAATTAAAATTAAAAAAAGAAGAAAAATCAGATAAGAAAGTAAGCCTAGCTGGTAGAATAGTGTCTTTAAGGATAATGGGTAAGGCATCTTTCGGGCATTTACAAGATGAAACAGGAAAGATCCAATTTTACATAAGAGAAGAAGATGTAAAAGATTATAATGTTTTTAGAAAATTAATAGATCTAGGTGACTTTATAGGAATTTCTGGAATTGTTTTTAAAACAAAAACAGATGAAATCTCAATATGGGTTAAATCCTTCCAATTATTAGTTAAATCCTTAAGACCTCTTCCAGAAAAATGGCACGGCCTTCAAGATACAGAAATAAGATACAGGCAAAGATATCTTGATTTAATTGTAAATCCAGGAGTTAAAGAAGTCTTCTTAAAGAGAGCTCAAATCTATAAGGCAATAAGAGAATTTTTAGATAAAAAAGGCTTTATTGAAGTTGAAGTTCCTATACTACAGACACAATATGGTGGAGCAAATGCAAAGCCATTTAAAACTAAGATAAATGCCTGGAACATGGACATGTTCTTAAGAATAGCATATGAATTGCATCTAAAGAGACTTATTATAGGTGGCTTTGAAAAGATATATGCTTTAGGCTCATGCTTTAGAAATGAAGGAATAGACCCAACACATAATCCAGAATTCTCTATGATGGAAATACAATGGGCTTACAAAGATTATAATGATGCAATGAAACTTACAGAGGAATTATGGGAATATGTATCAAAACAGATTTTAGGAACAACAAAAATAAATTATCAAGGAACATCTATAGATCTTAAAGCGCCATGGAAAAAATTAACTATGTTAGATGCAATAAAACAATATCTAAATCTAGACATAGAAAAGTTAAATGAAAATGAAATAAAAGAAGAACTTAAGAAAAATAATCTAGAATGCTTTCATTATTCTAAGGCATTAGCAATAGAGCTCTTATTTACTTTAGTAGAGCCAAAATTAATACAGCCAGTCCATATTACAGATCATCCAAAAGAAACATGTCCTTTAGCAAAACAACACAGAAAAAATCCCTTCTTCATAGAAAGAGTAGAGCCTTTCATAAATGGATGGGAAGTCGGCAATTCTTATTCTGAATTAAATGATCCAAAGATACAGAAAGAGCTTTTTGAAGAGCAAGTAAAAAAAGGAAGAGGAGGAGATGAAGAAGCTCACCCAATGGACGAAGACTATGTTAAGGCATTAGAATACGGACTTCCTCCAAATGTTGGAATAGGCATAGGCATTGATAGAATGATAATGTTGTTAACAAATTCAAAAACAATCAGAGACGTTATTTTGTTCCCAATAATGAAGCCCGAGAAAAGCTAATCTTATTTAATGTTTTATTAAATGGACTGAGTGAGATTTGAACTCACAATCTTTCCGCAGCGAACGGAAAATTTTACCGTTAAACTATCAGCCCAAAACACTTATTGGGTAACAAAAATAACCTTTATATATTTAATATTTATTATAATCCTTGTAATATTTTAAAGTGTTTTAAAGGAGGCTTAAAATGGCAGGAGATAGTTTAGTTATAGTAAGCAAAACTAAGGAGTATATAAAAAATATAACAATAGGCGATCAAAAAGGGTTTAATGTTTCTATGGACTTTGTTGAAAAATTATCTAAGAAAGTCGAGAACATAGTTAAAGAGGCTTGTGAGAGAGCAAAAGCAAACAACAGAAGAACAGTCCAAAGTAAAGATTTATAATAAATTTATAATAAGAAACAATATGGCTTCAAAAAATAAAGGTACTAGATATGAGCGAGAATTATTCCATATGTTCTGGAACACAAATGAATTCTCAGCAGTTAGAATTGCAGGATCAGGTTCAACACCTCTTCCAGCCCCAGACTTGTTAATTGGAGGAAAAAACAAATACTTCGCAATAGAATGTAAATCAGTAAAAGCCACATCTAAATATTTTAAAGAAGGAGAAATTGAAGAACTCATTCTGTTTGCAAATAAATTTGGAGCTCAACCTTATGTGGCTATTAGATTTAATAATAAAGGTTGGTTTTTTGTAAAGCCAGAAGATCTTAAAAAAACAAACAAGACATTTTGTTTATCTTATGAATTAGCTAAAGAAAAAGGAATTTCTTTTGAGAAATTAATAGAATAAATTATTTAAATTTTTATAGATGTTTATTCAACACTATCCCAGCAATAAGTACATAATTTATCCTTCGGTAAACCAATAGCTCCAACTAAATCATTTAAATTCTGATACCTTAATGAATCCAATCCAAATCTTTGCTCGATTCTTCTGACCATAGCATTATATTTTTCAGAACCAAATTCAGCATATTGGTATAAATCTTTATTAGGATCCCCCTCCAACTCCTTTATAGCTCTTCTTCCAGCAAGTTCTAATACTGATTTTGACCTTGAAAAATTTAAATATTTACATCCAAATAACAAAGGTGGGCAATTTGGCCTCATATGCACACTATTAGCTCCAGATTCATATAAAAATATGATATTATCTTGTAATTGAGTTCCCCTAACAATAGAGTCCTCACAAAAAAGTATATCCTGATCTTCAATCAATTCCTTAATAGGTATGAGTTTCATCTTTGCTATCATATCTCTTATTTCTTGATCTATCGGCATAAAACTCCTAGACCATGTGGGAGTATATTTAACAAAAGGTCTTTTATAAGAAATCTTTATCTCATTAGCATAGCCTATAGCATGTCCAGTTCCTGAATCAGGTATTCCAGCAACAGCACTTATTTTAATTCCCTCACTTTTATCTCTTCTTGCAAGAGCAGCACCACAATTGTATCTTACAGTTTCTACATTTTTATTTTCATAGTTAGAAGCAGGAAAACCATAATAAACCCACAAAAAAGAACATATACTTAACTTATTTTCAGGACCTTTTATATTATTAATACCTTCTGGATTAATTAGAACAATCTCTCCAGGTCCAAGAAATCTTTCAATCTCAAATTCACGAGTGGGAAAAGCACAAGTTTCAAAAGTTGCAGCATAACTGCCATTCTTTTTTCCTATTACAATTGGCGTTCTTCCAAATTTATCCCTTGCAGCATAAATCCCCTCTTGAGTTAATAACAATAAAGAACACGAACCATCAATTAAATCTTGAACACTCTCTATACCACTTTTAAAGTTTTCTTGCTGACTTATTAAATAAGCAACCAAATTAGTTGGGCCTACACCCTCTTTTTCAACATCTGAAAAAATAGCACCTTTATTAAAAGCTATTTCTTTAAGAGGGTCAAGATTATTAATCTTGCCTACTGTTACTACACCAAATGTTCCCAAATGAGAATCTATCACTAAAGGTTGATTATCTGTATCACTTATAGCCCCTATACCGCTATTGCCCTGTAATTCATATAAATCTGGCCCTAATTTTGACCTAAAATAATCTTTTTCAATACTATGTAGAGATTTTCTAAATCCCTCTGGACTTAATACAGCAAGTCCGCCTATTTTAGTGCCAAGATGAAAATGATAGTCAGTACAATAAAATAAGTCATCAATACAATTATTTTTTGAAACAACACCGAATATACCACCCATAATCAAAAAGTTATATATTCTGTTTATATACTTAATCACAATTAAACATAAGCATTATAAAACAAGTGATATAGTATAATAAATAATAATAAAATTTATATCTTATCATATCTTGCTTTTTATTATGAAAGAAGCTATGTATTATAAGAAACTTACAAATAATAAAGTTAAATGTTTATTATGTCCTCATAACTGTCTGCTTATAGAAAATAGAAAGGGTCTATGTCAAGTAAGAAAAAACATAAAAGGAAAACTCTATTCTTTATATTATGGTCAGCCGTGCTCTATTAATATTGATCCCATAGAGAAAAAGCCATTATTTCACTTTCTTCCTAGTTCAAAAACATTATCAATATCCACATACGGATGTAACTTATTCTGTATGAACTGCCAAAATTTTGAAATCTCAAAAGAGTTTAAAGAAAAAGAGCTTAAAGAAATAAGTCCTAAGGAAATAGTGGATATGGCCTTAAAGAATAAATGCAAATCTATCTCTTATACATATACAGAACCAACAATCTTTTATGAATACATGTTAGACATAGCAAAACTAGCAAAAAAAGCCAGAATAAAAAATATAATTGTTAGTAATGGCTTCATTAATGAAGAGCCATTAAAGAATTTAATACTGTATATTGATGCAGCAAATATTGATTTAAAAGCCTTTAATGAAAGTTTTTATAGTAAAAACTGTAATGCAAAGCTTCAACCTGTTTTGAATACGTTAAAGATACTAAAGAAATCAAATGTATGGCTAGAAATTACAAACTTGATAATACCTGGATTAAATGATAACTTAAATGAAATAGAAAAGATGTCAGAATATATAAAAAATAATATAGGTGATGTTCCTATACACTTTTCAAGGTTTTATCCTTACTATAAACTAGACTACTTGCAGGAAACTTCAATTAAAACATTAAAAAAAGCAAGCGATCGAGCAAAGAAACATCTTACTTATGTTTATATTGGAAATATACTAGCAGATAAAGAAGAAAATACCTATTGTCCTAAATGTGAATCCTTACTTGTAGAGAGACATGGCTATGAAGTCTTAAAAAATGAATTAAAGCAAAGCAATAAATGTCCTGAATGTAAAAAAATAATACAAGGAGTCTGGGTTTAATCATATTAGAACCCAAAATAATATAAATCAATATCTTTTCCTAGTTTTATGATAAAACCAGGCATTAAGATCCAAACAAGAATAATTATAGAAGTTGCAGGCTTTCCAAAAGAGCATGTAGAGGAAGTTATCAAAAAAGTAGTAGAAAAGATAAAATCAGAGAAGAAAGTAACTAAATACAAGATATTTGAAGCAGAACAACATGAAAAAATATTCTCAACATTTACAGAAATAGAGATAGAATTTAAAGACCAACATGAATTATCAGCATTTTGTTTTGATTATATGCCCTCTTCAATAGAGATATTATCTCCAACAGAACTGAAATTAATTGCAAAGGATTATGAAAACTTGTTTAATGATTTATTAGGGAAGTTACATCACTATGACATGATTATTAAAAACCTACAGGCACAGCTTAGATTAATAAAAAAACATTAATTACACAAATTACTACAGTAATCACAACTATATCTTTCTAAAACAGTACATGTCTTTTCTTCACCATTCTGCATATATTTACAACACTCTTTCACTTTTAAGTTTAAAACCTCATTCTTGTCACCAATAACACCCTCATTATAGTTCTTAATCAATATAACTATGCTTGCAATTAATAGTACTATTATTATTACTACAACCCACCAGTTCTTTATTTCCATTTTATTATTATTACAAAATATACCTTAGTATATTATTGCAACCAATATCCTCCTTACCATTTCAAACCTTATTTTTTCAGGATCATTAGCAGAATTATTATCACCTCTAGTTACATAGTAAATTCCTTGCTCATCCTCATTTATTTCAACTACTCTATGAATTATAACAGTATTAAACATCTCAGACTGATAACTTATAATATCTCCTACTTGAATATCTTCAGGTTTTTCAGGAATCACTTGTATAGCATTACTATCCTTATCCAATATAGGATCCATGGAATTTGTGTCTTCAAAACCAGCCCACCTAGCATTCTTTATCTCAATAACAATCTTGTCATCATAAACATGAATTTGGTCTTCCTTAATATGATCAGCAGGACTAGGTTTTTCTCCAGTCATTACTTGTTGTATAACATTATTTACAGGTCCTTCTACCTTAGGGCTATTACTAGCATCTATCACTAAAGAAACAGTAAATATAGCTACAGAAATTATTAATAAAATTAAAATCCCTTTCTTAATCATAAAATAAGAATAAACTTTAAACTTAAATAATTAACGTTTTATATTTCCTATGAAATCATCAAAGCTTTTTACTTCCTTCTTTTTGCTATTTAAGTAAATTATAACTATACCTATAATTAATATCAAAACTATAGGTATTATCCACAACCATTTCTTAGATTTCTTTTCTTCTCCATCTGTACCAGTTCCTGTTTTGTTTGTATCATCAGAAATACTTTCATTAATATCTGGTTCAATTTCATCTTCATCTACATTCACATTCTCCTCTTCAGTTATAAAATAAAGGACAATAGGCAAGGAAGTAAATGTACCTTCATAACTATTTATTATCAAGTATCCAGAATATTCATTAAATTCAGGATTCCTATCATCATTAATAATAAATTCACTCTCAATAGTTTCATTGCTTTCTATTTCATCATAATTATAATTATCTAACTTAATTATCTCGTCTAAATTTCCAGTTAATATTAAGGTTATATTATGCAGAGTAAACCCAAATTTATTCTTAAAAAATATAGAATCTCTAATTCTATCATCATAGTTTAAAGTATTGTTAATTTCATTAATAACTTCATTTTCTTCATCTATTATCTCAATAGAGTCTTGAGCAGGCGGTAAAAGTATTAATGGACTTGAAAAATTAAAGCTAGTTTGGATCTCGGTCAAGACAGGAATTATATAATTGTAATCATCATATTTTATCTCAATATTAAAACTACTCAAATTAAGATTGTTTAATAAATTTATATTGTAAGTTAATTCATTCTGTAATAAGACATTAGAAGGTAAAGCTGTAAAATTTGGAGCAATTATCTGCACATTTATTGGCTCCAGGTTATTATTTTTTATCCTTAATAAGAAAAAATCCAAATTATTTACTATGCCTGGATTTATTGAAACAGATGGCAATTTTATCTCATCATTAAACAAGAAATATAATATTAATGCACCATCCTGAACATTTGAACTAGTCTTGTCCTTTAAATAATTTTTTACATCACTATATACAGGGTCTTCCTTTAAAGCATAAGCAGCAAAAGCACTAACATAGTTATTTGGATCTTGGTTTATAGAAGTAGCCTTATCACTCCAATAATTAACCTGTAGATTGTTCATTAACCAATCATAAGAATAATCATCTTGTTCTATCAAATATAATAAAGCATAATATAAGGTTTCAGTATCTTGGCTATTAACTTTATACCAGTCTAAATTTGTTTCTTCTCCAATATTTTTTAAAGCAAAATTAGCATATCCTGTGCTTTGATAATTGCAATTACTTTTATAGTAATAACCATAGCATTCATTATCATTTATACTATAATTTTTATATTTAGCATTTTCATTAAAAATCTCATAACTATTTCCTAAATAACCATGCATCAATTTCATAGTTACATTAACACTACAATTGACTAATAGATTATTATTACTTAAAATAAAATTTAGTTCTTGATTTATTAAGAAGTTTTGATTGTTTATAGTGCAATTAGCATTTACACCATTAATTATAAGATTCCATGTTCCAAGCTCAAAATTATTAGAAGCATCCTTTAACCAATTTTTTGTCTTTACAATATTTTTATCAAATGTATCTAAAGCAAGCAAAGCAAAACTAGTATCTTCAACATTACAATTATTTTTTGGGTAACACCCAGTAGGATCCTGGTTATTTATTAAATAATTTATAGCATTATTGGCTTTATCATAATAAGTATTCTTTAAAGCCAGAGAAGCAAGAGCAGTTTCTTTTATATTGCCAAAACTTCCATCAATATTTTGTTGACTTGAGATATAAGCAAATCCACTATTTATATTATCTACATTAATGATTTTAGAATTACCTGTTTCCTTTAATATACCATTTTGAACATAATTTATATTTTTTACCCAAAATTTATACTGGCCCTTTTCTAAATTTGGCAGATCAAAATAGACAAAGTAATAATTATCACTTATTTTTTCTAAAAACAAAGGAGTAGCTATCTTGATATTATTCATGTCTCTTAACTCAAAATTAGAAACACTTACCTGTACAGGGTTAATATTAAAAAATATCTCTGCCTGAAATGTTTCATAAACCCTATAATCACTTCTAGGAACATTTATCACAATCTCTTCAGCATTAACAGTACTAAAATATGTGCAACTTAAAAAAAATACTAATAAAAAAAATAAAATACCTCTTTTCATAATAAATTAACATAGAAACTATTTTATTAACCTTTTTATTTCTTCTTTAATATGTCTCTAGCCTCTCTTAGTGATTTATCAAGCTCTCTTTCTAAAGCATCATCCTTTCTAGAGGGTTCTTGTCTTGGGGGCATTACAGGTCTCTCATAGTAATTTCTTTCACTACTATGACTAGGCATATAAGGAGGTCTTCCCTTATCTTCTTTATCTCCTTTCCCCTTTCCTAGATATTTAGATCCTAATAATCCTAAAGCAGCCAAAGCAATTACAATAATAACAGCCCATAACCACCATAAACTACTTTTTTTCTCGATGCCTATACAGCTTCCATCTAAGCATTCTTGACCTGTATCACAATCATCATCAACAATACATTCACCTTCTCCAGTAGATGATTTTGGTTCACACTCTCCTGTTTCTATATTACATTCCTCATTACTTCTACAATCTCTATCTCTAGTACATTCTTCACTTATAGATTCACATTCTTCAGTTTCTGTATTACATATTTCATTATCATCACAATCTAAATCAGAGTCACAACTAATACTAGTAGCTTTTAGTTTACAAGTCTTTGTAATATTGTCACAATATTGATTAGGATTACAATCTGGATTAGCATTACAACCAGAAGACGAAGGGCATTTACACTTATTAGAACCAAACATTACACAGGAATTCTTACATGAAGAGTTAGCAGGAGCAGCAGCACTGCCTCCATCATCACACTGTTCTCCTAATGTTGTTTCAACAAGACCATCACCACAATAACCAGTTCCCATACTTGTATTCCCTGAATTACCGGGGCTTATAGATCCAGTATTTAAAGCAAGATACAAAGCAACGGCAGTATCTGTAACATCATTATTCCAACTTCCAGAACCTTGTTGCTGGGCCGTCAACCAATTTAATGCAGTTGTTCTATTAGCAGCTTTACTACTTACACCTTCTAAAGCATCAACAGCAAAAGATGTTGTATAAACACTGTTATCCCAATTAACATTTTGGGTTTGAACTAAATTGTTTATATATTCTTGATTTTCAGTTATATCAGCCAACATAGCCCTAAATAAATTTGTGTTAGCATTATTTTCTAGATAAGGTATTGTTTTTACATCAATATTCAACTTATTTAAAGCCCAAGAAACATAAAAACTAGATTCAACATTACAATCACCATTTAATGTAGAGGGGTAACAAGCATTATTAATCTCTAGAACAACATTATTTCCATTTAATTGTTTAATAATATAATAACTGTTTCCAACACTTCTCAGTAAAGATACTATTGTGCTTCCACCCAAATTACAGTCAACATCAACATACTCCACAGGCTGATTAAAATCTATATTTATGTTAGGACTCTGTTGGTTATTAACATAAATCCAACTATTTTGAACACCATTTATATTGAAAGTGGAATTTGTGTTATCATAACTTAATGTGCAGTTTCCAGAATTACTAGTTACAATCTGAATTATCCAACTTCCCTCAACATCAGCTGAAGTTAAACTAGAATTAAGCCATAATAATTGAGCACTTATATTTTGATTAAGTTCATGTAAGGATAAAGTGGCTAATGCCGTATCTTTTGTATTACAATTACCTAAAGGAAAGCATCCATTAGGATCTTTCTTTTCATTTAAATGTATTAATCCAGCATCTGTATTAATGTTATAAGTATCAAAAGCAAGTAATGTAAACGAGATGTCTTCTATAGGGCCATTCCAATCTATATTACTGTTAAGCCAATTCAAACCATTTGTGATATTACTGTTTTCAGCATTGACTAAGTTTAATGAAATTAAAAACAATACTAAAATCACCAGTTTTTTCATTATGGTATAGAAGGATAAATTATTTAAAAAGGTTTCTCTTTTGATTTATATGATTTTCTTAACAAAAGGAAAGAGAGGAAAAGTATACTTAGATAAAGACAAAGCAATAAAAAGAACAAACAATCAAAGAGCAAAAAAAGAAGCTTACTATCTAAAATTACTAAACAAGTACAAAATAGGACCAAAGTTTTTATACCTAAAAAAAGATAGAATAGTCTATAAATTTGTCAAAGGACCATTTATTCTAGAATACATTGAAGATAATAACCCTAAATCAATAAAGAAAATTCTTAAGGAAGTCTTAAATCAATGCAGAACCCTTGATAAGTTAAAAATAAACAAACTAGAATTACATAACCCCTACAAACATATTATTATTGAAGGAACTAAGATAAAAAAACCAGTAATGATAGACTTTGAAAGGGCTTACAAAACAAACAATCCAAAGAATGTTACTCAATTCTGTCAGTATATTATGTCATTTAAGGTTTATTCAGTTTTAAAGAAGAAAAAAATAATATTTAATAGAAAAAAATTAATTCAGTCTTTAAGAACATACAAAAGAGAACAAACAAATTCCAATTTTAAAAATCTCATAAAAGTTATATTTAAATAAGTAGTAACTAATAAGGTATAACAATAAAGCGAAAGCTTTATATACCCCCTCCTATATAACTTATATAAATCTTATTATGACTATCATTAGGGGGTAAAAATGACATCCTATATCAAAAAGTGCCCAGAGTGTGGAGGCATAAATCTAATTCTTAACAAAGAGAGGGGGGAAATGATTTGTAAAGACTGTGGACTCGTTATCGAAGAGAAGATGATTGATTTTGGTCAAGAATGGCGTGAATTTGATCATGAGCAGTCAGAAAAGAGAAGAAGGACTGGCGCTCCTATGACTTATTCTGTTGATTCTTCTGAACCGATTATAATTGAACAAGAAGGAGAAGTAAAAATTGTAAAAATCGGTGACTTTATTGATAATTTAATTTATAAAAATAAAGAAAAAGTTGATGTTTTAGGCAAAAATCTAGAAGTCTTAAGATTAAATGATGATATAAAAGTAGTTTCATTTGATAATGATTATGATATTGGTTTTAGAAGAGTTTCTGAAGTTTCAAGGCATCCTGCAAATGAGGTTTTTGAAATAAAGACAGAAAGCGGAAGAAAAGTAAAAGTTACAGGCAACCATAGCGTCTTCACAGTTAAAGAAAACAAAGTCATGCCTATAAAAGTAGATTCATTAAAAACTGGAGAATTTTTGATTGCTTCACAAAGTATTCCTGTTGAAACTAAAGAACCAGAAATAAATCTTTTAAAAGAATTTATTGAGGTATCAGATTCTTATAAAAACATTTACCTTAGAAATTTTTCAGATCAAAAAATCTTCACAACTTTAAAATTAAAATACGGTCAAAAAACAGTAAAAAACTGGATAAGACATAAAACAGTACCTCTTTATGTATTAAAATCTATAAAATTTAATTATAAAAACATAAAGAATTTTAAAATAGGCATTTATTCAAGCAAAAATACAATACCGCTAAAAATCGAGATTAATGAAGATTTTTGTAGGTTACTTGGATTTTATGTAAGTGAAGGTACATCTAGGCCATCAAAAGTAATATTCTCATTTGGTGAGCATGAATCTGATTATATAAATGATGTTAAAAAAACAATAAAAAAGATATTTAACATAAATTGTAGTCAGAAACATAACAAACAATCTGCAGTTCAGGTAGAAGTTCCAAGTAAGTTGTTATCAATTTTGTTTAGTGAAATACTTGAAATGGGCAAAAGAGCTAAGGAAAAAAGAATACCTAATCTAATTTATTCTTTAAATAACAGTTTAAGATTAGCATTTTTAAAAGCTTATATAGATGGTGATGGAAGCAAGTTTATTGATTATCCAAAAAATATGAATAGGCCACAGGTTTGTCTTTCAACAACTTCAGTAAATCCAGAATTAACAAATGATTTTTTATATCTATATTCCCAATTTGGAATTAATGCAAACTATCAAGAAGTGTTTATTAATGGCCATATCATAAACAAAACAGGGCAATATATTGTAGGTAGTTTGTCTACAAGAACAAATGTTACAAACCCAGATTCTTTGGTAAGGTTGGGATTTTTAGAGGATGAACTTCCTATAAATAAAGGAAAACCAGCAATAGAAACATTTATTCCAGCTCCTCAGGAATATAGGAAAGAGTGGAAATTTAGAAATAGAATAAGAATAACTAAGAAACTAGCAGTAGATATAGCAGAAAAGCACAATGATAGAGATTTATTAAAATTAGCAAGAGCAGATTTTTCTTATTTTAGAATTACAGATATTAAAAAAACAAAATCAACAAATGGTTATGCTTATGATTTAACAGTACCTTTTGCACAAAATTTTTTAGGTGGAAGGGGAGGACTATTTTTACATAATACTAAATTTGACAGAGGTTTAGGAACAGATATAGGTCAAAAAGGAGAGGTTTATCAACTACAGTCTAAAGAACGTAATAAATATTTTAGATTAAGAAAATGGCAGCATAGAGTTTCAACAGCCATTGAAAGAAATCTAAAATTGGCTTTAGCAGAACTTAAGAGAGTTTCTTCATATTTAAAACTTCCAGCTTCAGTAGAAGAGGAATCAGCAAGAATATATACAATGGCTGTTCAAAGAGGCCTTGTTAGAGGAAGATCAATGGAATCAGTTGTAGCAGGAGCATTATATGCAGCCTGTAGAAGACATGAAGTTCCTCGTACATTAGATGAATTATCAGAAGCATCAGGTATTGATAAAAAAGAAATAGGAAGAACATACAGATTTATAACAAGAGAACTAGGCATAAGAATATTACCTAGTAATCCAGTAGATTATATTCCAAGATTTGCTTCAGCCTTAAAATTAAATCCAGAAACTCAAAGCAAAGCTGTAGAAATATTAGAGAAAGCGCAGAAAGCAGAATTAACATCAGGAAGAGGACCAACTGGAATAGCAGCAGCTTCTTTATATGTGGCTACTTTAATAAATAATGAGAAAAGAACCCAAAGGGAAGTAGCAGATATAGCAGGTGTAACAGAAGTAACAATAAGAAATAGATATAAAGAACTTTTAAGAGAGCTAAAACTTAAAGACGAGATAAAAAAGAAAGCAAATATAGACGACGATTAAGAATTATTCTTTATTTTTTTATTTATTTCTCTTATTATAAATTTATTTTCATAAAATCTTTAGCTGTTACTGTATTCCTAAATACCTTTCTAGCTTCTTTTTCCATATCCCTTAAATCTTTATATCTCTGAGAGAAATGAGTTAAGATTAGTTTTTTTGCTTTAGCTTTTTTAGCAATTAAAGCAGCATCTCTGCTTGTTAAATGCTTAAATCTTAAAGCTGTTTCTTTTAAATCATTTAAGAAAGTTGATTCACTTATCAATATATCTGAATCTCTAGCTAGTTTAATAGCATTTTCACAATATTTTGTATCAGTTATTAATGTTATTTTTTTACCCTTAACAATTATTGTTGAATCTTTAACTTTTATTTTTTTACCATTATAAACAATATCTTTGCCTTTTTGTAATTCTCCAAGTAAAGGATGCTTGATAAGTCCATATTTTTTAGTATAGTTTAGATTTATCCTTCTTTTATCATTTTCAATAAAGCTGTATCCATAACACAAACAGGAATGACTTAATCTCTTACTTTCTAAAACAAAATCATCATTTTTAAAAAACAATCCTTCTTTAATCTCAATAACCTTTAATTTTATGTTGACTTCTGCTATACTTAAAATATGACTCATTATCTTTTTTAATCCAATAGGGCCATAAATCTCTAATTCCTTATTATACTCATTAGCATTTAAGTTCTGTAAAAATCCAGGCAGTCCATTAATATGATCTCCATGTAAATGTGTTATCAATAACTTTGTTATTTTTGTTGAGGACATATTAGCTATTCTCAACTGCCTCTGAGTACCTTCACCACAATCAATTAATATATTCTCACTTTTGTATCTAAGTAAGACCGAAAAGAGGTTTCTTTCTCTTGTTGGCTGCATTCCAGATGTCCCTAAAAAGATTATTTCCATATTCTATAGAAACCAAAAATGTTTTAAATACCTTTCCTTTTGTCTTATTTATGAGCAAAAGAAAAAAACACAAACAAGGCCAAGAGAAACAGGCAAAACAAGAAGTTAAAGAAAAGACTGAAGTAAAGGAAAAGATAGATAAATTTACAATAATTATGTGTGGTGAAAAAGTAACGTCTGATGATTCAAAAGAATCAAAAATTCTCTATGATCAATCAAGATTTGGAGAAATTAAAGATAATAAAATATTCTATTCATTAGTTGAAACTCTTTACTTATTAGAAAAAGATAAGGTTAGAGTATTAGATGAAGAAGATAAAAACTTAACAGTTGATGAATTCACAAAAAAAGCAATAAAACTTGAGCCAAACTTCTGGACCAGATATTTAGTCTTTAGAGATATGCGTAATAGGGGTTATATCATAAAAACTGCTTTAAAATTTGGAGCAGACTTTAGAGTATATGACAGAGGCGTTAAACCAGGAGAAGATCATGCCAAATGGATACTTTATCCTGTAAGAGAAACCGAAGTATTTTCATGGCATGAATTTTCAGCCAAAAACAGGGTAGCTCATTCAACAAGAAAGAGACTATTAATATCAGTTGTCGACGAAGAAAATGAAGTAACTTATTATGAGGTAGCCTGGACGCGTCCTTAGTTTAATCTTAGTTTAATGTACTTAATATCTCAAAAAACATATTTTTTCTATTTCCTAAATCTTTTTATACTCTACCTTTCTTGTATATTTGCATGAGTAATATCCTGGAACTAAAGTCTAATGTATTGGATTATGTATTCAGGTATGGCCCTGTTCTGCCTGTTCAAATATCAAAATATATAGGTAGTAACACAATATTTGCAGGTGCTCTTCTTTCAGAATTTATAGCTAATGGTAAATTAAAGGTTAGTCGCGCAAAGGTAGGAGGAAGCCCTGTATACTATATGCCTGGTCAAGAGCCCAAATTGACTATGCTCTTCAAGTATCTAAATGAAAGAGAACAGAAGGCATATGAATTATTAAGACAAAAAAAAGTTCTAAAGGATTCAATATTAGAACCATGGGAAAGGGTGGCACTTAGAGAACTAAAGGATTTTGCTGTTATGCTAAAATCATATGAAGACGAAATATTCTGGAGATGGTATCAAATTCCAGATAAAGAGGCAGAATCATTAATATTAGATATCTATAAAAAACCAGAACAAGAGAAGATAGAAGTTAAGCCAGAAGTAATTGAAAAGAAAGAAGAGAAAATAGATGAAATCAAAAAAGAAGAACAAGAAGAGTTAAAGGTAGAGGAAGAAAAGAAACCACTATTAGAGAAAAAAGAAGAAGAAAAAAAGATAGAAGAAAAGAAACCAGAGGAAAAGAAAGAAAAACAAGTAAGGCAGAAAGAACACAAAATTAAAAGAGAACCAGAAAAGAAAATAGTTAAAGAGAAAACAATTAAAGAAAGAATAAAAGAGATTTCTGATATAAAGGTTCTTGAAAGAGAAAAGAAACCAGAAGAAAAGAAAACAAAACTAAAAAAAGAAACAAAACATACAGAAGTCTCTATAGAAGATCTAGATCAAAAAATAATAGAATACTTTAATAATAAAAACATTAAGGTTTTAGAAAAAGAAGTAATAAAAAAAGATAAGGACATGGAATTTATAGCTCAAATACCCTCACATATTGGTACAGTAAAATTCTATATAACTTTTAAGGACAAGAAGAAATTAAGTGACTCAGATATTATTTTAGAGCATAATAAAAGCCAGTTAAAGAAATTACCATTATTATTTTTGACAACAGGAGAGATAACTAAAAAGGCTCAAGATTACATTAACAAGAATAATCTAAATGTTGAAAAAATAGAATAAGTTAAATAAAATAAGTTAAAATTTCTAACTAAAAATTATCTCTTAATGAGCCAAACAAGCCCTCTAATACTAATCCTATTATAGCTCCAAGTGCAGCACCAACTAACATAAATACTATTTCAATAAAAAAGGCCAAGAAAACAGTAAACAATAAAGATAAAATATTTGTAAAATCCAAATTAGGAAGTATATTTAATCCTAAAGGTAATATTAAACCTATGACTGCACACAAAATTATAAGTAATTTCATTAAATTCATACAATTGGTTAGGTAAAAAAAATTAAAAAGCTTTCTGTACCTAGAGGCAGTAAAACAAACCCTTATAAAAACAATAAATTACCTTTTATTAAAATGAAATCATACATATTTGTTATAGGACGAAATCATGAATTAAGCATACTAGAGCTTATATCATATTTTCAAAAGAATAAGATTAATTATGAAATCAAGGCAAGAAATAAAAATCTTTTACTTATCAACTTAGATAAAGAAATCAACATTAATGAATTAGCAGGAATAATAAAAATAGGAGAATTAATCGAAAATCTTGATAATCTAATACTGAAAGATAAGATATTATATTATACAAATTCAACAAGCGTAAAACAGAAATTAAAGAAGATATTCAAAAAGGAGAGGGTTAAAGCATCTTTTAAAGAAAATTTAGAATCAACCAGACATCTTGATCTTGAAATTCTAGAAATAAATAATAAAATTGCCCTGGTCACTCAAATTTCTAATCCAAAAGAATACAAATACAGAGACGAATCAAGACCACGCTTTGATAACAAAAGAGTTATATCTATAAGACTGGCTAAGATATTAATTAATATCAGTCAGGCAAATAAAGAAGTCCTAGATCCTTTTTGTGGCTGCGGTACTATAATACAAGAAGCCTTACTTTCAAACTTAGATGCAATAGGAATTGATACTAGAATTAGAGATTCTGAGCTTAACCTAGAATGGCTGTCAAAGAATTTTAAAATAAAAAACAACTATAAGCTTATAGAAGGAGATGCAACAAGAACATCAAGTTATGTTGAAAAAACAGAATGTGTGGTTACAGAACCTTATTTAGGCCCATTTTTTAGAGAATATCCTTCAGAACAGGAAGCAAGAAGGGTTATACGTAATTTACAAAACTTATATTACAAAACATTAAGGGAAATATCTAAAATAGTAGAAAAGAAGATAGTTATAATAGTTCCAATAATAAAAACAAGAAATACCCAAGTAAAATTTGATTTCTTAGATATTATTAAAGAAAATAACCTAAAGGTATGTTCTTTTAAGGATGTAAAGATTCCTATAGTGTATAAGACAAGAAATAACATAATCTTCAGAGAAATCTGGATTCTAGAAAAAAACTAAACTTAATGTATTTTTAGAAAAGTTTAAATAGCTTTAATTTAAGCCAACATTATGGGAAGGATAAGAACAACACTTGTAAAGAGAACAGCACTCGAATTAGTAAAACAACATAGAAATAAGTTTACAAATAAGTTTCAGGACAACAAGAAAAAAGTAGAGGAATTAATGGACATCCCTTCTAAAAAGCTTAGAAATATTATTGCAGGTTATGTTACTAAACTAGTAAAAAAAGAGTAAAATCCCTTCTAATACCTAAATTTAATAGTCTAGTAAGATTTATAAATATTAATGCCTTATTACATATTAGATGGATCATTGGTTACAAGAAAAAACCATGATGACGTAATAAACTTTGTAAGGAGGAACATAAAATGGAAGAACGTCCAGAGAGAGATAGAACAAACGAACACACCGTGTTCATAGGCAATAAGCCTTTTATGAAATGGAATTAAGTTAAGTCTTTTTCCACGTTAATTATGTAACAGGTGTGGTTATGCAATTTACAACACAAGGCGCAGACGAAGTTGTTATTAAAGCAAGAGGAAAGTTTATAGCGAGAGCAGTAGATGTATCAGAAGTATCAGCTAAGCGTTTCTTGGAAGGAAATGTAGAGATAAAGAACATAAAGATTGATTCCGAAGAATTTGAAAATAAAGAAGGAAAACAAGTAAGAGTAAGTTGTATTGAGATAACTTTAGGAAAGACTTTAGAAAAAAAATAATTTTTTTTCTTTTTCTTTTTCTTTAACTCTTTTGAAGAAGTGAGAAAACCTTTAATAAACACCTTTCTAATTTAAGATATAATGTTTATACAGACGAATATCTTATTTGCAATAGGTATAATTCTAATAGCAGCAACTTTAATATCTTACATATTTAGAATAATAAAACAGCCGCCAATATTGGCTTATATTTTAGCAGGCTTGTTAATAGGACCACATGTACTAAAGATAATAACAAACACAGACGACATAAGATTATTAGCAGAACTCGGGATAGCATTTCTATTGTTTATGGTTGGTCTAGAAATAGATCTTAAAAAAATAAAAGATGTCTTCCTTGTTTCTATCTTTGGGGGCACAATTCAAATTGCATTACTCTTCTTGGTTGGTTTTTTAATAGCCTTAATATTCTCATTTACTTCCTTAGAAGGAATCTATCTAGGATTAGTGATAGCATTTAGCTCAACTATGATTGTAGTTAAATTATTATTAGATAAAAATGAGCTAGGCACATTACATGGAAGAATTGTTCTAGGTATTTTACTAGTCCAAGATATTGTTGCTATATTGGCATTATCTATTTTATCAAATGAAACAATAAGCTTCAGTATCTTTTTAATAGCATTACTAAAAGGCATAGGTTTACTATTATTGGCAATAATAATAAGCAAGTATATTTTTCCATTACTATTTAGGTTTGCATCAAAGTCTCAAGAGCTTTTATTTTTAAGTTCAATAGCAATATGCTTCTTTTTCGCTTTATTTGCATATTCAATAGGATTCTCAATTGTAATAGGGGCATTTATAGCAGGAGTCTCTCTAGCATCTTTACCTTATAATTATAATATAGCTGGTCAAATAAAACCATTAAGAGACTTTTTTTTAACACTTTTTTTTGTTTCACTAGGTATGGAGCTTACTTTTGTCAATATAACTTCACTTATAATTCCTTTAATTATTTTAGTCTTAATAGTTATTATACTAAAGCCCTGGATAATAATGTTTTTTACAAGCTTATTTGGATATAAGAAAAGAACATCTTTTATAACAGGCTTAAATTTAGCTCAGATTTCTGAATTCTCATTAACAATAGTTGCTCAAGGCCTTATCCTAGGACATGTTTCACAAGAACTCTTTTCATTAACAGTCTTTTTGGCAATAATAACCTTAATATTAACCTCATATATGATTAAGTACAGTAATAGCATATATCAATTCTTTTCAAAACACCTTTCTTTATTAGAAAAACTTCCAAGTAATAAAGAAGAATTAGAATACAGAAAAGATGAATATGATATTGTTTTATTTGGATGTCATAGAATGGGCAGTGTTTTTTTAAAAAAACTAAAAGAACTGAAAAAAAAATTTCTAGTTGTGGATTATGATTCATCTATTATAAAACAATTAATTAATGAAAAAATAAACTGTATTTATGGGGACATAGAAAATGAGGAAGTTTTAAGCAAGATAGACTTTAAAAAAGTAAAACTTGTTATTTCAACGATTCCAGAAACAGAAGACTCATTATTTTTATTAAATTATATCAGATCAATAAATCCAAAAACCTTAGTTTTTTTAACATCGCGTAACATAGATGAAGCATTTACATTATATAATCATAAAGCAGACTATGTTATATTGCCAAGATTTATTAGTGGAGATATAGTGTCTAATATCATAAAAGATTTTCATAATAAGGAAACAGTATCAAAATTAAGAAATAATCATATACATCATTTATTAGGAATTAATATTTACGGAGAATAAAACCTCTATATTATATGGCGCCTCGGGGATTTGAACCCCGGACTCCCAGCTTTCTCATAAATATCAGTTAGTATTATACCTCTATTGTATTTCATGAGATATGCCTATATACTTATTTGTATAATCTGGCACTCTACCAACTGAGTTAAGGCGCCTTTGATTAACTAACAATTTTTGTCAACTAATAACTTTAGTCAATAATCAATATAAATTCTAAGAATTAATATCTTTTAAAAGACTTTTGATTTTGTTAAAAACCTTGTTTATCTCACCTTCTTTATATTCATAACTTTCCCATTTATGAAGTTTAATGTTATCATCTTTAAATCTTGGAATAATATGAAAATGAACATGGTCTATAAGCTGTCCTGCCTCTTTCCCATTATTCTGCAATATATTTAAACCATCTCCAAATTTTAACAGAGCTTTAGAAACAATTTTAATAGATTTAGCCATATCAAATAAGGTTTTATCATCAACCTCACTTATAGACTTATAGTGTTTTTTACTAATAACTAAACAATGCCCCCCTTTCTTAGAAGCTGGCCTTATGTCTAATATCACAATAGAATTATCATTTTCATACAATCTTTCAGTTTTTATTTCATTACTGATAATTTTACAGAAAACACAATCGGACATTATTTAAAAATAGGTAGTTTCATTTTTAAGCTTTATGCTATTTCTTTATGTATTTTCTTATACAAAAGTCTTTATTAATAATTAAATCTTCAAATTTATGGGATGAAAACCGGCATTAAAGTATGTGACGCTATGACAAAAAAGCCAGAGATTATAACCCCAAATCTTTCTTTAGTAGAAGCAGCTCAAAAGATGCTTAATAATGGTGTAGGCAGTTTAATTGTAAAGGAACAAAACAAACTTGTTGGTATAATAACTGAAAAAGACATGGTTAAGGCAGTATCAAATAAACTAGATCCCATAAAGTCTAAGGTTTCTAACATCATGGTTCAAAAAATAGTAACAATAGATCCAAAATTAGATATTTATGATGCTCTAGTAAAGATGAATAAGGAAGATGTTAGGAGAATGCCCGTAATCTCTAATGGGAAATTAATTGGCTTATTAACCATGAAAGACATTTTAAAGTTATCTCCAACACTTTATGATTTAAGAATAGAGAAATTTAAAATAAGAGAAGAAGAATCTAAATTAAGCAGTATACATTCTACATGTAATAATTGTGGTTCTTTAGCCCCCCTATACAAAGCAGGAAATAAATATTTATGCGCAGCCTGTAAATCTTAAATAAATTCTAGCTAAAAATTAACTAAGATATTAACCAAAAGTTTTATTAACAATCTCTCTATATTCTTTGTTAATGGTAATAAGCAAAGATGACTATCTAACTCCTAAAGCAGGACTTTTAATAACTTATAAAGGAACATTTAATCTAGACACATTATACAAAAAATCAAAAACATTCTTTGATTCTAGAAGATATTTGTTCTCGGAAAAAGAACACACTGAAAAAGTTAAGTCTCATGCAAATGAATTAAAGGTAGGGTGGGAAGCAGAACGTAAAGTAGACGACTATGTTAGATTCACAATAAAATCAACATTTGAGGTATGGGATTTTGTAAAAAAAGAAGACACATATACAGGAGATCTAAAGATAAATATAATAGCAATTGTAGATCTAGATTACAGAAATACATTCTTTAAATTTCCATTCTTACTATTTGTATATAACAATTTTATAATAAAGAGAAAAATTCAAGATATCTATGAGACAAAATTATTTATAGAATTAAATGAATATGTTACATTAGTAAAGGACATAATCAAAATATCAAAATGACAAAATATTATTTAGCAAAAGATCTAAAAATAAAAACAGTAACAGTAGTTGATTTTCCACTTATTTACAAGAAGATGAAATTATGGCTCCAAGACAGAGGTTTTGCAACCGATCAAACATTAGAAAAAAAGTACATAGAAAGAATAAAAGCAAATGGAAAACAACTAGAAATAGAATGGGAATCAATGAAATCAAAATCAGATTTTTTTGAGTATCATATAGACCTTAGATTTTTAGTGATAGGTTATAATGATGTAGAAATTCAACAAGGTTCAGTAAAGAAAAAGATGAATAAGGGTGATTTTGAAGTTAGAATGGATGCTTACATTATGACAACAGAAAAATTAGATAGCTTAAATACATTAAAGAGAATTTATATTAACGTACTAACAAAAAATAGATTAGAGGAATATAAAAAAGATCTATATGATAAGGCATATAAATTCCATGCTTATATCAAAGAATTATTCAATTTAAGAAACTATTAAAAAGGTTTATTAATAAAAGAATCTTAAAAATTAAAGATGTCAGAAATAGATTATGTAATTCCAGAAATAATAATAGAAAAAGAAGGATTTATAGATTTACAAGAGCTCTATTCTTTAATGAAGTCTCATTTTTTAAAGAGAAGATACCTTCTTACTGAAAAAGAACATCATTTTAAAGAAACCTCTAATAATCTTGAAATAAAATGGGATTCATTTAAGAAGGTAGATGATTATACAAAGTTTCATATAGAGATTTCTATAAAAGGCTCGAATATAAAAGAAACAACCTCAAAAAAACATAAGGGGGTTTCAGGTACCTTTAAAATAAAATTTGAATCTTATCTTGAAAAAGACTATGAAGAGATATTCGAAAATAGGCCAATATACAAATTCTTTAGAACAGTATATGATAAATTCATAATAAAAACAAGATTTGATATCTATAATGCTGAACTAAAAGAAGAAACATATCTCGTTTATAATGAAGCAAAAGCCTTCTTAAACATCAAAAAATTTGAATAGATAAATTTATATACTCTTTATTATTTAAAATTTTATGGCTTAATCAGAAATAGAAACTTTAAGCCCGGCCCGCCATGAGAATACTCAATGGAGTACGGCAATGCCAAATCAATGAGCTTGGGAGTTAGTGTCGCGGGCAACAAAAACCTTTAAAAGAAGAAAAAAGTTTAAAAATCAATTATTTTCATTAATAATCATAAAATTTACTTTAAAATGGTAAATAAAGAAAAATCAAGGGTTATTTAATAATATAGAGCTAGTTCTTTTAAAGGGAAAACATTGAAAAGATTATAGTTAAGGAGTGATTAAAATGGGAAAAATAAGCCCTGTAAGTGCAAAATATATGATTCACAGTAAAATTCATATTGAAGGTGCTGTTGAAAAACCAGATGTAATAGGAGCCATATTTGGTCAAACAGAAGGCCTTTTAGGTTCTGATCTTGAACTAAGAGAGCTTCAAAGATCTGGAAGAATAGGAAGAATAGAGGTAAGAATAGACACAAGAGGGGGTAAAAGTGATGGAGAAATAATAATCCCTTCTAGTTTAGATAAAGCAGAGACAGCAATAATAGCAGCTGCCCTAGAAACAATACAAAGAATAGGTCCTTGTGATTCTAAAGTTTTAGTAGATGATATAGAAGATGTTAGAATATCTAAGAGAAATGTTGTTATAGAAAGAGCTAAAGAGCTATTAAGAAACCTAACCATGAGAGTACTGCCAGATTCTCAAGACATAACAGAACAAGTAGCTCAATCTGTAAGGGTTATGGAAATAATGGAATATGGCAAAGAAAGACTGCCTGCAGGACCCGCAGTAGATGAATCTGAAGAGTTAATAGTTGTTGAAGGTAGAGCAGATGTTCTAAACTTGCTTAAGAACGGTATTAAAAATGTTATAGCCTTAAATGGAACAAGCATTCCAGAAACAATAAAGCAATTATCTAGAAAAAAGGTTCTTACATTATTTGTTGATGGAGACAGAGGAGGCATTTTAATTATAAAAGGCTTGCTTAATGCAGGTGTTGAACTAGATTATGTTATAAAGGCACCAGACGGTAAAGAAGTAGAAGAAATAACTAAGAAAGAGATACATAAGGCATTAAGAAGCAAGATAGCAATAGAACAAGTAAAGATGGAATTAGGTTCTGAAATAAACCTTAATCATAGAGAACAAGAAAGACCACAGCAATTACAACAACAAAATCAACAACCAAAACCATTTACAAAGTTTCCACAACAACAAAGAGAACCCTCAAGAGAACCTCAAAGAGAAATAAAACCCTCTCCAAATGAGTTAAAGAAATTTAAGGAATTGCTAGAAGACTTAGTTGGAACAAAAGGAGCCTATATATTAGATGATAAATTAAATATTCTAGGTAAAGTGCCTATAACAGAACTTATTTCAACTGTAAAGAGTTTAAAGAGTGTATATGCTTTGATATTTGATGGCATAATTGATAGAAATCTTGTACTAGCTTCAGAAGACTCTGAAATTAAATATTTAGTAGGCATGTCTTCTAAGATAAGGCCAAATGAAACAAGGGTGTGTTTATTAACACCCTCTTCTTTCTAAATTTTTCTTTTTTGATTTTTAAATAATCTAATCTTAAACTATACTTAAAGAATTCTTTAAAATAGTTAAAATACGATAGACGTGCTTGAAGATGGATATAATAAATAAATAGTGGCTACCTTGAACCCTTCTCAGCCCTGCAACCCCATAAGCGCCAATAAATATGATTATGGCTGCTCTGTTCCCAGTCTGACCAAATTCTCATATATATCAGCCCTACAGGACAAAGCCTCAAAGTTAGGCCCAAGACCAATATATAAGTACTATACCGCTCCCCAAGCTTCGACCCCACCTAAGGTTCATTTGTGGTTACAGAGCAGAACCAACGCCCCGGTCTAGTCTATCAATCTTTACATAGAAAAATAATTTATAAAGGTTGTTATTACCCTTATTATAAGAAAGATCCATACTTATCTATTAAATCACCTCTTTCTAGGCCTTTTATTTAAATTTCTTATATATATAGTTCTCTTAAATTGTATGTAAAACAATAATAAGAATATTGAAATAGATACAAAAACAATTATTAAAATAGTTAAAGTAGTTCCTTTTTCTCTTAAAGGCTTTTCAATCTCTTTTTTAGATACATTAAACAATAAATTTTCACCATCTATAATGTCTTTATATTCAGCATTTACATAAAAGTTATAAGTCCCCTCTTTAATATCAAATGGAGTTGTTATTTTTTTAAAAAATTTGATCTTTTTTAGAATAGATATAATCTCTTTTTCTTCAAATAATACATTATTGTCCATATCCTTTATTATATAAGTAACATCAACATTAATTAAATCTTCATCAAAAATATTTATTATTTCTATATTTGCCATTAAGTCTTGGCCAGGTTCAATACTTAAAAATTCATCAGGTATTTCTAAATTTATATCAAGTCCTTTTTCTTTGGAATTAACATTTATTATTACCTTAATAATTTTTTCAACAGAACCAGATTTAATTATAATATTTTTAATATAAAGATCAGGATTCATATTCTCTTCTACTGAAAAGATAATCTGTATAGACTTCTGTTCATTGGGTTTTATCTCAAAACTCTGCACATTTAAATTATTAGGTAAAGATATAAATCCATTTAGATCATTAAGATCTACATTAACATATATAGTTTCAGACCCTACATTTTTTATTTTGATAGAGGTTTTTTTAGTTTCGCCCTGCTTTAATGAAACCTCTAAATTAGTAGGATTTACTACAAATTCTATATCATTTACATCTGTTACAGGGCTAATGCCTCCTCCTCCACCCCCTCCAGGACCAGAAGGGCTAGAGGGTTCTGCAACATCATTAACAATTAAGTAAAATAAATTAGATGTTACAGACAAAGAGCTATCATTAGCTGTCACACTCGTATTCCTAGTTCCATAAAAATTAGGATCAGGAGTAAATGTAGCTATTCCATCACTGACCTCTATATCTATATTATCAACAGAAGTAAAATTAAACACAAGTTCATCATTATCAGTATCATTAAAATATTCCATTAAGTCTAATGTTGTACTAGTGTCTTCATTCCAGGTTATATTCGGTATATTCTGTAAAAGTACAGGAGGATTATTTGTTGTATTAATGGAAAAAGTAACAGATTCACTATTATTTAAATAACTATAGGTATCATTAGCAAATAATCTTAGAGTATGGCTGCCAATACTAACATTAAATGTTGTATTTCCATTTAAACTTATATTATCCCCATTATCAATATTATACCATACAGCATCAGTACTAGATATGCTGTCATAAACAGTATAATTTAATGGGATTGATAAATTACTTTTATATGTTGTATTTTGAGGGTGTATAATAAAAACATCAGGGGGATTAGCATCAACAGTTATAGATATTGTGGTTGTATCAAATGTTGCCTTAGTATCATAAATAGCCTTGCTGCTAATAAAATTTCTGTTATTAACATCTAAATCTTTATGGTTGTAATTTAAATACACTTTAAAGAAAATAAGTATCAATATTAAAAAAAATATAACAGATATATACTTTTTCATAAAATTATTAAAGAGTTTGTTTATTTAAAATTTCTTATTTTTTATCTTTCTTTTCTTTACCCTTCTTTTTTGCAAAAACAATAAGCAATAAGATCAAGATTATTACAATTATTACAATATAATATATTAAATTATTATTTCCTTCAGCTTCAGGAACAGTTTCTGGAATTTGTACCTCTGGTTCTTGAGGTGGTGCAGCTACAACAACACCAAAACTTATTCTAGTTCCTAAGCCTAAATCTACCATACCACCCTCTCCAGAATTAAGACTCTTAAAATTTAAGACTATATTGAAATTATCTCCGGGGACAGCAGTAGATGGAACAGTAACCCTAATATTTGATTTAACATCTTCACTATTAGCAGGAACATAATACATTTGTGGTTGCTCTAGTACAGTAACCAAATCCTGTCCAGTAATAACCTCTAATTCAACATTTAAATCCTGAGTAGCACCAGCCATATTTTGTAAACTAAACGCAACATCTTTAGATTCTCCAGGGCTTAATACCAAAGGATTATCAGAATAATAAGGAGATGAAACACCAAAAGCAAATACACTAATACTCAATAAAAGAAACATACACATAAAGATAATTATTTTTTTCATTTTCACCTCAACTTACACCTATGATCCAATCATCTTCATTTGGAGTTCCACCTGTTGAATAAGTAGCTGAAATCAAGTTAGGTGGAACATGGAATAAACAAAAGTAAAAGCTCTCTATATTTCCAATTCCTCTTGGCAATGAATTAGTAACAATAGCCACATCAGTATTATTTGCCAGTACTAAAGGAAAAGCCCCAAGAACTACAACAGCAGTCTTATTTCTATAATCACACTCTATATTTGGAGCAACATCATTTGATGATTTATTAAATACAGTGAAGTTAGAAGCAGGTATCATTGTTAAAGCAGCAACATCTTCATATAAGTTTATACCTTCTACATATATATTCAATGTATCCTTATTACCTGTATTATGCAGAGATATAGGATCGCTGTTTGATGTCTTGTTATAGGAATTAGGCACAACAGTAGGCCAAGTTAATGAAGTGCTTGTTGTATTAATAGCAGTCATCTCTTGTAAATTCCAACTTGATGTATTCTGTGAAGGTAAATTACTTGTATCATTAACAAAGGCAGTTACACTCCAGACTCCAGCATCATACCAATATGGAATTTGTATGGTACATGTAAAATTAATATAATTATTAGGAGCCATACTATTACTACAGCTAGCATTAGTTACAGAAACAGTATCCTTAGAAACATTAACCTTGGCAGTACCATTCTCTACATTCATATCTATATCAATAACCAAGAATGAAACTATGAGACTTCTTATGCCACCCTCAAGAACAGTCCTGCTGTCATTTAATGAAACAAAAGTCACATTAGGAGGATTAGCACCAACATTTATTGTTACTGTTGATGTATTGCTTGTTGCCTTTCCGGTAATATCGGCAATAGTCCCTTTTATATCGTCAAATATGTTTGCAGAAATTGATGACATAGAATAAAAAAATATTGCCAAAATAAAAAATACAATAAATACTCTCTTTTTTTTCATAAGCACCGTAAATTGTAATTAAACTTAACTATATAAATCTTTCGTTGATAAAAAGAATAAATTAAAATGTATATAATTTAATCTAGAGAAGGTGCAATAGTTATGCTGCTCATATTTCTTCTTGTTTCACACCATTCAGTAAAACCCTCTTTTTTTATACTTTTACATACATCAATTGCTTCATCTATTCTATTGCTTGATTCTAAAATCAAAAAAATCTCAAATAAGCATTTATCTCTTTTAACACCCTCTAGATTATCGCAAAAATTAACACTCATATTACTATTATTTCTCGCTACCATCTCAGCATAATTCTGAAAACAAACAGATTTATCTAAATCATCTTTAATTTTATCACATTTTTCTTCTACGACATAAGGATTATTTAAAATATCATCTGTGCTTAATTGACAACCATTTATAAAGACTAATAAAAACAAAAATAAGAAAAGGTACACCATCCTTAAAATGTTATTCATAATAATTTTATGATATAATCTAAAGTATTTAAATTTATTGTACACCTATAACCCAATCATCTTCATTTGGCGTTCCACTTGTTGAATAAGTAGCTGAAATCAAGTTAGGTGGAACATGGAATAAACAGAAATATACACTTTCTATATTTCCAGCCCCTCTTGGTAATGAATTCTGAACAATAATCACATCAGTATTATTTACCAAAACTATAGGGAAAGCCCCATAAGTTACAACAACAGTCTTATTTCTATAATCACATTCTATATTTGGAGCAACATCATTTGATGTTTTGTTAAACACAGTAAAGTTAGCAGCAGGTATCATTGTAGCTCCAGCAGAATCTTCATATAAATCTATACCTTCTACATATATGTTTAATGTATCCTTATTACCTGTATTATGTAATATTATAGGATCATTATTCGATGTCTTGTTATAGGAATTAGGCACAACAGTAGACCATGTTAATGAAGTACTTGTTGTATTAATAGCAGTTAACTCTTCTAAACTCCAACTTGTTGTGTTTTGTGCAGGTAAATTACTTGTATCATTGATAAATGCAGTTACACTCCAAGATCCAGCATCATACCAGTAAGGAATCTGTATAGTACATGTAAAATTAATATAATTATTAGGAGCCATACTATTGCTACAGCTTGAATTAGTTACAGAAACAGTATCTTTAGAAACATTAACCTTTGCAGTATTATTGTCTATATTCGAATCTGGATCAACAGCCAAGAATGAAACTATAATACTTCTTATTCCACCTTCAAGAACTGTCCTTGAATCATTTAATGAAATAAAAGTTACATTAGGAGGAGTATTTGAAATCAAAATATTAAGTTGCGTTGAATTCACCCAACTACTATTATACATACTAACATCTCTTACTCTTACCTGAGCACTCCAATTTTCACCAGCAGTTAAATTTCCACTCTTTAATGTATGTGTAAATAATGTTCCATTAGTGCATGTTAAACTGTTAAATGTCAAATTAGTTATGTTATTATTCATCCATATAATATCACATTCACTAACATCAGAATCAGGATCACTAGGAGTAAAGAAAACATTTAAGTCAACATTACTTGAGTTTGTTCCATCAGTACTATTAATCAATGGAGTAGCATTATTTGGAATTCTGTTTAATATTCTTAACTGGCTTGAATTAACCCATGCTGAACATCCAGAAGAGTCGTCACATATCTGGACTTCACAATTCCATAAATCATTTACAGTTAAATTACTTCTATTTAATGTACTAACATATAAAGCATTTTGTGTGACACTTAAGCTATTTAAAGTAAAGTTAGTTACATTATTTCTTAACCAAATTAAATTAGCCAATAATGTTTCTCCAGCATCAGGATCTGAAGGTGTGAAATAACAATTCAAATCCTGATTAGTCAAATTAGTTCCAAGAGTTGAATTTATCAAAGGACTAGGACTTGAAGGAGGATTATTAGCAGGAGCACCTCCACTAGGATTTGTAAAGAAGTTAGGATTAGGATATTGTCCATTGTATATGTTGGGCATCCATTGGTCAATTGAAGTATTTGTTCCATTAGTAAATGCTAGTAAGAACATAAAATAATCAGAACCTGTTGAAACATTGCTTATATTATATTTTATTTTCATAGCCCAATTTCCTGATGTATCATTGTAAATAGATGTCCCATTAAATGTTATATTTGATGTATAATTAAATCCAACAAATGAAATAACACTGTTTCCAAAGCTGTCTAAAGTATTATTATCATATATTAAAGAGTAATTTGAAATTACAGATGCAAAATGTGTCCATGCACCTAAAGATAAATTACTCACAAGATTATTAATAGTATTTGATAACCTATATCTGTCATCAGTATTACTTGTTCCCAATATTCCTGAAAGTGAAGAATATATAGTCTTTCCACTTGCACCCATGCTCATATTATATAATTTATAGACCAAGAAATCATCATCCTCGTCATTCATGCTTATATTTAATTTTAGACTTGCCCCGCTTCCACTACCAGATCCATCATTGTCAAAGTCTCCAACAATACCCTTACTTCCATTTGTAACTCTTTCAAGACGATAGCTTAGTGTACTACTGTTTTCATATATATAGAAACCACTACCTATTTTCAATCCAAACTCATCCCTTCCATCA
>JAZDEO010000059.1:0-18136 GCA_043808705.1 archaeon
TACATACGACGAATCAGATAATTTCTTTATCAAAAAGGTAATGGGCTTACTAAAAAAGTATAACTCAGAGGTATTATTTGTAAAATTGTCCTGTAATCCTAATGCATTATATGAAAGAGTAGTAAAACCCTCAAGAAAGAGCTTTGGTAAAATGAAAACAGTTGATGAAATGAGAAAGTCTTTCAAGAAAGATTGGTTCAAGACAATACCTTTCAAAAAGAGTTTGATTATAGACAATACTAATATACCCCCAAAAGAATGCGCAAAAAATATTAAAGATTACTACAAACTTTAGTTCTAGTTTCTTGCTTTAAAGAAATAAGTCTAGGTAAAAATTAATATCATCTTCTCATCCATTTGTAAAATATAAGCCAAAACACAATAAAATAAACCATAAACAATATGCTTCCAATATAACTATGGAACATTGTTCTGGCAAAGTAAGGAGAAATAAAAACACCAACAAGCATCAACAAATAGATTCTTATGACATTAACCAAGAAAAGGCCTATAATTGAAGGAATAAACATCAATAACATCTTTTTCCTGTTTAGTTTTTTATAGTCTAAAAAAAAGATAAATAAATACAAGCATGTAAATAAGAACATTGAATAGACTCCTGAA
The DNA here is from genome assembly GCA_043808705.1 of archaeon. Taxonomy (GTDB): domain Archaea; phylum Nanobdellota; class Nanobdellia; order SCGC-AAA011-G17; family GW2011-AR20; genus JAZDEO01. Next base: position 625 of record JAZDEO010000059.1, read on the forward strand.
CAAGGTTCCCCTATTAGGGCATTAAAACCACTAACAGATAAAGTTCTTGGCTCTATTAACATAACATGAGTAAATGTCAATCCTAGTAAAAAATAAACAATCCTGGATACTAAAAAGCTGAAAAAAGGCCATAATCTCCAAACAAAGAACATGACAATATAAAATAATACAGCAAAAATAAAACAAATAATAATCTCCTTTCTAAATTTCTTTATAAATTCAACAAAAAAGTCAGATCCAAATATTCCCAAAGCCAGGAAAAAGAATATTGACAAGAATATTAGATGAATCAAAAAGAATACAATATTAAAATCAACTTTAGTAATGAACAAAACAGATAAATAAAAGGCAATTAATGAAAGAATAGACAGAAAAACAAAGAATAAGCTAAACTTACCTTGTTTTAAATCCTTTAACTTATCTCTAATCATCAAGAAGAATGTTATTACAAAGAAAAGTACAAGATATCCAAGACCTCCATAAACAATAAAATAATAATCCTTCCATAATACCTTATTGTCAACCATCCAGGATCCTAGCAATAAAGAAATAAGTATAAAGACTAAGGAGAATATTCCCAATTTAACTATAAACCTCTTTAAATGATTATCCATAAATAAAAAAAGAAAAAATTAGATTATAAATGTTTTCAATTGTGTTTTCTTCTTAAAGTCAAGAATCCAATTCCAGACCCAAGTATTGCTATTGCTCCGCCAATAAGGCCGAACTCTGGAATCTGTAGGTTTATAAAAGAAACATTTAACTGGGCTGTCTTGTCTGGATTAACAATACCTGTACCTGTTCCTGATCCTACACCCTCTTTCTCTGCATAAACCTCAACTGTATCTCCTCCAGTACAAAATTCATCTGGGAAAATAACAGAATATCTGCCATTCTCTAGAGTGTATGTTTCATCCTCTGTAGATGATCCATCATGGAAACACGTAACTACTACATTAGCCTCATTTATTGGATTGTTTTCCATGTCATATATAATTCCACTGACTAATGTTTGATCAGCCGCATATACTCCCACTATTGAAAACAAAAATAGTACTGTTAGTACTAATGTCCCACCGATTATTTTTTTCATGGTAGCTTTCTGAAAATATTACAAATATATAAATCTTTCTTTTGTCACCGTCTTAGGACTAAAAATAAATAAAAAATAAATAAAATATCTCAAAAAGAAAAGAAAAAATATCATAAGAAAGGTTTATATAACTCCTTTTAGGATTATTTTAACATGGAAATAAAGATAATAAAATCATTAAGCTTAACATTATTTGTTTTTGGCTTACTAGGATGGACATATATAGCCCTAATTGCCCTAGTTCATCCGCAAACATTAACAATACAATTAACACATTTAACTCCTTGGTTAAGAGAAGACACATTTGGAATATTGTCTTTTATTCTTGCCTTTTTCAGCTTTTTTGTATATAATCTAGTAAAAGATAAGTGAATATTCAAAATTATCTGAACTTGTATTAAACCTCAAAAACATTAAAAAGTATCATATTAAAATAACAGATTACACTTTGAATTATTATTTTAATCTCAATATCAATATAAAATTTAAAATTCCTACTAAAGCAGTAATTATTGCCAAAATCCAAGTAACTTTAACAAGATTCTTGGTTTCCATTTCAATTCTATAAGTATTGTATTTTTGTATTAAATTTTCATAAAATCCTTCAGGTATTAGATTCTTATAACTTGTTTTCTCTTGCCATCTCTTTAATTCTTTATTGGATTCTTCTTCATATTCTTTTAGCCATTTTTGAAAATTCATTATCTTTCACATAAATTAATTGAATATTGTATGTTTTAATAAAATTAACTATTTTAGACTTAGCTAGAATTTCTTTTCTTCTACATTACTTAAGATTTGTTTACCTTTATTAGTAACATATTTAAATCTCAAATCTTTTATTATTAATATGAATTCATCTAGAAAAAAGGGTTTTGGTTTTGGGTTAACATCAGGAGTTATAACAACATTAGGTTTAATAGTAGGTTTACATTCCAGTACCCATTTAAAATCCGTTGTTATAGGAGGTGTTTTAATAATAGCAATTGCAGATGCTTTATCAGATGCACTAGGCATTCATGTTTCAGAGGAATCAGAAAACAAACATACAGAAAAAGAGATATGGGAATCAACAATATATACCTTTTTAGCTAAATTTGTCTTTGCCTTAACCTTTTTAGTTCCTATACTTCTTTTTGAATTAAATACAGCCATAATAATAAGCATTATCTGGGGTTTATTGCTAATAGGCATATTCAGTTTTTATATGGCAAAGAACCAAAAGATAAAACCCTTTAGAGTTGTATTAGAGCATTTAATAATTACAATAATAGTAATCATAGTAACACACTATGTGGGTGATCTTGTAGGAGCGATGTTTTAAAATTAATCTCTTTTATAATGTTAAAATTCTCAATAATAAATTAAAAGGTTAAATTTAAATATTCTGTAAATTAATTCTTATTTGGTATAAATGGATAAATTTAAAGTAACACCATGGGAAGTTGAAGGTGATATAGACTATGATAAATTGATTAAGGAATTTGGTATAAAACCAATGCCAAGACTTCCCGATTTCTTTAATGAAAATGTTCTTTTTAGAAGAAAAATAGTATATGCGCAAAGAGATTTTGATATAATTTTAGACAGCATTAAACACAAAAAGAATTTTGTAATGATGACTGGTTTAATGCCCTCTGGTAAATTTCATCTAGGGCATATGCTCTTGGCTCAACAAATAGTTTTTTATCAAAAATTAGGAGCTAAAATTTATTTAGCTGTAGCTGATCTAGAAGCTTATAATGCAAGGCAAAAAAGTCTAAAAGAATTAAGAGAGGTAGCAATTGATCAGTATATATTAAATTATATTGCTCTAGGACTTTCTCCAAAGAATTGTGATATTTATTTTCAGAGCGAAAGATCAAGTAATTCCAAAAAGTCTAATGCTTACTATAGATTGGCTTCAAATTTTTCAAGATATGCAACATTTAATGAGTTTAAGGCAGTATATGGTGAAATCTCTCCAGGAAAGATGAATGCATCTCTTTTACAAGCTTCTGATATGTTTCATCCACAATTGCCTGAATTTGAAGGAACAATTCCTGTATTAGTTCCTGTTGGATCTGATCAAGACCCGCATCTAAGGATAACAAGAGATATGGGTCAAAGATACAAAGATAATAAGTTTATACAATTAAGTTCTACATATCATAAATTCTTGCCTGCTTTAAACGGTTCAGGAAAGATGTCAAGTAGTGACGAAACATCCTTTATAGCTTTAACAGATTCTGAAAAAGAAGTTGAAAGAAAAATTAAGAAGTATGCTTTTTCAGGAGGCCAGCCCTCAATAGAAGAGCATAGAAAAAAAGGAGGCAATCCAGACATTGATGTTTCATTCCAATATCTAAAGATATTTTTCGAACCTAATGATAAAAAACTAGAACAAATTTATAATGATTACAAATCTGGAAAGATGTTGACATCTGAATTAAAAGAAATAATAATTGAAAAAATAAATTCCTTCTTAAAAGATCATCAAAAAGCAAGAGAGAAAGCAAGATCACAACTTGATAAATTTCTAGTAAAAATCTAGTAAGAATTTAATCACTCATAAGTGGTTTAAAATAAAAAGCTTTATAAATATTAACCTTCTTCTTTTTGAAAATGCAAGAACTTTCAATTTTAGTCAATAATACTCCAATAGAAGTAAATCATGGAAATTTCTTAGAATCAACAATCAATTTTATACTAGACAGTTTAAGGAAAAGAAGAGATACAAAAATAATTAAAGATATAAGATCTGAGGCAGAAGCACAATTATACCAGGACAATCTTGGTATTATAGCTTTTGAATCTATAAGAAGAAAAAGAGGGGAAGAATTTGTTCCTCACAGACTTTATAATATAGGACTTTTACATCATTATTTAAAGAAGCATCCAGAAGCAAGAGAGTTATGGCAGACTAGATTGGAGGCATATAAATTTACTTTTAATTTTAATCTTCAGGAGACACAGATAATGTATTCTTTATATACAAATCAATTTCAAATACAGCCTAAATATACACTAAGTCTTCCACATACATCAAGTGCAAAAGCTATACCCCAAATACAATAAAAGTTATTAATTGTTTAGTAGTAACAAAAGCGAAAGGTTTATAAATAGATTTAGTCTACCTTTTCTTACTTAAAAAAAGGAGATTACACTAATAAAGAGGTAGGAGCTTAAAAAATGATAGTAAAAGAAGATTTTTTAAAAAAGCTAAGAGCAGCTTTCGATTTAAATATTTATGAAGTCAAAATATGGACAGCTTTATTAAGCAAAGGAATAGCAACAGCAGGAGAATTATCTGACATTAGTGATGTTCCTCGTTCAAGAAGTTATGATGTTCTAGAATCTTTAGAAAAGAAAAGCTTTGTTATAATGAAAATAGGAAAGCCAATCAAGTATATTGCTGTTAAACCCTTAGACATTATAATAAGGGTTAAGAAAGGTTTACAGGAAAAAACAAATGAAAGGATAATGAATATAGAGGGTGTTAAAGAAACTAATGTTTATACAGAACTTGATTTATTATATAAACAAGGCATTCAAAATGTAGATGCAGCATCATTATCCGCTTCTTTAAAGGGAAGATCCAATATTTATGATCAATTAGAAAGCATGTTAAGAGATGCCAAAAAGTCAGTAATTATAATGACTACAGAAGACGGCTTATTAAGAAAAAGTGAGATTATAAAATCTATTAAACATTTAAAGAATATTGATGTTAAAATTATAGTTCCTGAAACAAAGAAAGCAAAGGAAATAGCACAAGATTTAAAAAATGTAAATGTTAAGTTTTCCGATAACATCAATGCAAGGTTTTGTGTAGTTGATGAAACACATCTCTTGTTTATGATGACAAAAGATAATGATGTTCATGAAAGCTATGATACAGGAATATGGGTTAATACTCCTTATTTTGCATCAGCTTTAAAGAACTTATTTGAATTTAATTGGAATAATATAAAGTAAATGGCAAGCACATTAAGGTCCGGTGGTAGTATACAAGAGAGAAGCGGTCATAGAAATAGTAGACCAGGTAGTGTTGCAGGTAAGACTCGTTATCCTTCTATAGGTAGAGAAACCTTATATGTTAATGTTGTTACAAAACTTAATTATAATAATCCACAACGTCTTCTAAAAGAAATATTAGTTACACAAACAGGAAATAAACCTATTATATATACATTCGAAATAAAAGATGGCTCAGGTCATGAAACTACTTTTGAACTACCTTATTACACATCTATAAAAAAAGGCAATGGCCCAAAATTTGTTTGTTTTGGAGAGGTTAAAGCAGGTAAAACCTATTTATCCTTAGAGGTTGTTACAGATTTACTTTTCAAAGCTTATGGAAGTAAACAGAATTTAGAATAAATATTTCCAAAACCTTTAAAAACTTCTTAAATAATTTTATTTTATGCAGAAATTAGCTGAAAGCTTGAGCCCTTTAGAAAGGAAAATATTGCCTATCTTAGAAAATAATATTTCTTTAAACAATATCATAAAAAAAACAGGCCTAAAAGATGTAGAAGTCATGAGAACATTACAATGGCTTGAGAATAAAAGTATAATTAAAATAAACAAATCAAGCAATGAAATAATAAATTTAAATAAAAACGGCTCTTTATATCTTAAAGAGGGGTTACCTGAAAAAAGATTTTTGAGATTGCTTGAATCAACTAACAAGGAATTAGGATTTGATGAAATAAAACATAAGGCGCATTTAAATGATCAGGAATTTAATATATCTCTAGGAATTTTAAGAAAGAAATTAGCTATAGAGCTTTCAGATAATAAGGTAAAAATAAATAGTCAGGGTAAAAAACTATTGCAGAAAGATTCTCTAGAGGAACAATTCTTAAATAAATTGCCATTAGAATTTAAAAATCTAAGCGATGAGGAGAAATATGCTTATAATGAATTAAAAAATAGAAAAGAACTAGTAAAACTAGACTTAGTAAAAGATGTTTCAATAAATCTAACAGAAATAGGCAAAAAGCTAAAGACATTAAAATTAGATGATTCCTACATAGAACAACTAGATTCTAAAATAATTAAGGATAATTCCTGGAATAACAAAAAGTTTAGAAGATATGATATTAAGATTAATGTTCCTAAAATATATCCTGGAAAAAGGCATTTTGTAAATCAAGCAATAGAATATACAAAAAGAATTTGGATGGATTTGGGCTTTAAAGAGATGAAAGGAAATATATTACAGCCTTCATTCTGGAATTTTGATGCTTTGTTTACAGCACAGGATCATCCAGTTAGAGAATTACAAGACACTTTCTATATCAAAGAACCAAAATACAGCAAATTAGACAATAAAGAATTAATTGAAAGAATAAAGAAAACTCATGAAAATGGATGGACAACCAATAGCAAGGGTTGGCAGTATTCCTGGAACATTGAAGAAGCCAAGAAAAATGTCTTAAGAACACACACAACTGTTTTGAGTGCAAGAACAATAGCTGCCTTGAAGCAATCTGATCTTCCTTGTAAATTCTTCTCAGTTGGAAAATGCTTCAGAAATGAAACCCCTGATTTTAGTCATGCCTTCGAGTTTAATCAAACAGAAGGGATTGTTGTAGATGAAGATGTTAATTTTAGACATTTACTAGGATATCTAAGAAATTTTGCAAATAAAATGGGTTATGAAAGAGTTAGATTTAGACCAGCATTTTTTCCTTACACCTTTAGTAGTGTCGAGGGAGATGTCTATGATCCAATAAGAAAGAAATGGATAGAAGTTATTGCAGCAGGGATATTTAGACCTGAAGTAGTTAAACCATTACTTGGAAAAGATATTCCTGTATTAGCTTGGGGTCCTGGCTTAGATAGAATGATAATGGGCCTTTATAGTATAACAGATATTCGAGATTTATATAAAAATGATCTGAAACAACTAAAAGAAATGATGTTATTAACTAAGTAAAATGCCAACAATAAGCGTAAATTTAAAGGAATTTGAAAAGCTAGTAGGCAAGAAATTACCTCTAGACAAATTAAAAGAAAGAATTAGCTATTTAGGCACAGACCTTGAAAAAATAGAAAACAATCAGATTGATGTTGAAATCTTCCCTGATAGGCCAGACATGTTATCTTTACAAGGATTTGCACGAGCCTTCTCTAGTTTTATTGGAGTAAAAACAGGTTTGAAAAAATATACAGTAAAGAAATCAAATGAAAAAGTGATAATTGACAGTTCCGTTAAGAATGTAAGACCTTATACAGTATGTGCTATTGTTAAAAATCTGAAATTTGATGATGAAAGAATAAAAGATATTATCCAGATACAGGAAAAATTGCATATTACATATGGAAGGAACAGGAAAAAAGCAGCAATTGGTATTTATCCATTTGAAAAGATAAAATGCCCTATAAGATTTATGGCAAAAAAACCATCTGACATTAAATTTCAGCCTTTAGAATCTCAAAAAGAGCTTACAGGCAATCAGATATTATCTCAACATCCTGCAGGGCGAGAATATGCTCATCTTCTTGATGGTCTAGACAAATATTCTATATTTATAGATGCCAATAACGAGATATTGTCAATGCCTCCAATAATAAATTCACATAAGACAGGAAAGATTACAGGATCAACAAAAGAAGTTTTTATAGAATGCTCTGGCTTTGACTTTAATGTTCTTAAAATTTGCTTGAATATTATTGTTACAGCATTAGCTGATATGAATGGTGAAGTTTATAGCATGGAACTTAAATACCCCGACAAGACTGAAATAACTCCCAATCTAGATCCTAAAAAGATGAAAATAAACCTTAAGACATTAAACAACAGGCTTGGTTTAAATTTAAAAGAAGCCGAAGTTAAAAAATATCTTGAAAGAATGGGTTATTCATATAGTAAAAACATTGTTTTAATACCTTGTTATAGAGCTGATATTTTACATGAAGTTGACATTTATGAGGATATTGCTATAGCATATGGTTATGAAAACTTTAAAGAGGAAATTCCAAATATTTCAACAGTAGGTGAAGAAGATAAATTTGAATCCTTCAGGAATAAAATAGCTAATACACTTATTGGTTTTAATCTACTAGAGGTTAGTTCATTTCATTTAACAAATAACGAGACAGTTAATAACTTAAACTCTGAACAAGAGGCTATTAAGGTTGAAAACGCATCTTATGAATATGATACCTTAAGGCCTAATTTAATTTCTAACTTGTTAAAAATACTAAAGGAAAACAAGAGATATGACTACCCTCAAAAAATATTTGAGATAGGCAAAATATTCAAGAAAAATCCAAAAGAGGAAACATCTGTCCAGGAAGACACAAATTTATGTGTTTTAATCTCACACAATAGTACAGGATTTACAGAGATAAAACAAATATTAGATTATTTATTTAATTCTCTAAATCTAGAATATAAGCTTGAAGAACTTGAAAATAGTAGTTTTATAACAGGAAGAACAGGCAAGATTATTTTAAAAAATAATAAAGAAATAGGTCTTATAGGAGAAATACATCCAAAGGTTCTTAATAATTTTACATTAGAGATGCCTGTTTCTTGTTTTGAACTAAATTTGGGTGAGATTTTTGAATTACTTTAGCAATAATAATCCATTCATATACGCAGGATTTTGTTACGGACACTCTCATTTTGTTCAAGATGTCTAACAGAGGCTAATAAAACAAAAATTATAAAAACAAATAAAAAATTCAAATTCTATGAAAATTGGCATTATAGGGGGTTTAGGGTTAGATGATCCAAAATTTTTATGCCTTTGCCCCTTCTAAAGAATTTTTACACTCACATTTTCTTTCTTTAGGCATTTTAGTTATAGTTTCTTCTAGAATCTTTTTTGTATTTTCCAAATTTTTGTTCATAACTTTTTTAATTTCTTCAAAATTCACAGGTTTATCAGCCCAAACATCATAATCAGTTATAGTTGCTATAATCCCAAAACACATTTCTAATTCTCTACATAAAATAGCCTCAGGAACGCAGGTCATTCCTATTAAATCTGCAAATTGTCTATACATATTAGAAGCAGCTCTTGTAGAAAATTGAGGACCATCTATCTTTAAATATATTCCTTTTTCATGCATAGGAATCCTTAGATTTTTAGTAGATTCTACTAATAATTTTCTTAATTCAGAACAGAAAGGATCTGCTAAAGATACATGGTAAAACTGACCCCCATTATAAAATGTATGAACCTTCTTACTAAAATCAACAAATTGGTCCGGGATTACAACCTCCCCAGATTTATAATCATCTTTTAAAGAACCAGTTGCGGCTGTTGCTAAAACTCTTGATACTCCTAAATTCTTTAATGCCCATATATTCGCCCTAAAATTAATTTTATGGGGGGGTATAATATGGTTTTGATTATGTCTAAATAGGAAAGCTATTTTTCTTCCTTTGAAATCTCCCACCCTTATTAAATCAGATGGAGCACCATACGGTGTATAAACTTTAATTTCCTCAACATTTTTTAATAATTCTGACGAATAAACTCCAGTACCACCAATTATCCCAATTTCAGCTTGCATTTTATCCTCCTTTAATATGTTCTTTTATTTTATTGAAATCGACATTATCTCCAAATTTGATATTGTACAAATTTTTTAAAATCTTTTCCTTTACTTTAATATTTAGACAATAATAAATATTTTTAGATTTTATATCTTTATGTATTCTAAGCTGTTCTACTGGTATATCAAAAATCATTGAGGTTTTATTAATAATTTTTGCATTATTTTTTCTTGGAAGAGCTCTTATAATGATTTTATAATCTGTATTCTTAATCCATTTTAATTTTGAGAATAAATTAATATAAAATTTGACTATCTCTGGATTTCTTTCTGAGACTTCAATGATTATATTTTTGTATCCATCACTTTTATTATAAATATGCCCATCTCCTTGTATAACACCCTCTAAAATCCCAATTAAAAAACTATTTGGAAAAGCACTAGTATCCTTTACAGTTTCTTTAACTATGTCCTTAATTAATTTTTGAAAAACTGAATTATACCATAACTGGTATCCTAAGGTTGTATAAGTTTTATTAATAAAAATTTTATTTACTAAATTCTTATACCCTCTCAATTTAGATATCTCTTTGTACAATTCATCATAATCTAATCTAAAATTGTTATAATAGACATCTATCTTTAAAAGATTGATATTAATTAAAGGTTCTAAAATCTTAATTATTTTTAATATTTCATTATACTTTGTAGAAAAAATAGAAAAGTTTACGCATTGTTTTGAACCTTCAGCTAACCAAAAACCAATTAACCAACCAAACTGACGCGAAAATTTTATATTTCTTTTTAACTTAACAATCTGGTTTCCATAACTTCTGGAAAATGTGCCTATTACAAGACCATTATCCTCTATATTCACAAGTTTTTTGTTTATATTAATTAAATTTAAAAAATTAAATTTCTTACTCTTAAAGTTATTGGCCTTTTCTAAATAAAAATCAACTTCTTCACCAATTTTAAATTCATTCTTATAACATTTAATCATAAAATCTGTATTTGATTTATTAATTCTAATGAAAAATCCTTCTTTTGTTCCCTTCACCTTTATATACACAATATCTCCAGTTACTAGTTTCAATCTTCTCAACAAATTTACAGGGAAAACAATATTATAGTTAGCCCCAATTCTTAGGTTTATAATGTAACCTTTTGTTAATTCTTTTATTATATATTTTTTAGTATTTTCCCTTAAATAAGTGTCATAGTTAATTTCTTTAATTTCAATTTTCCTATATCCAAAAATTAGGTTTGAGATATTATAAGGAATATATATCATTACTTTGTTTTTAGTTATATCATCTTTTGTTACCTTTAAATATAAAGTTAATAAATTTTCTATAGTAAATTTGCAGTATTTTATATGTTTAATTAATTCTGATTCAATAGGAGAGAATCTTACTCTATAGCCCGAATCATGCCTTTCTATTATTTTATTCAAAATAATACTTTGATTTAGATTTATGGGAAAATTTATATTCCTCCATTTATCATTTAAAAAAGAATAATTTACATTTAAATTATTTAAAATTTTCTTTAAAGTACCTATACTTGGTCTTTGTTTGCCTTTTGTCCATTTTGTTAAAAGAGGTCTTGAAATTCCAGTAGCTTTAGCTAAGTTTTTTTTATTGTTATATTTAGCTATCTGGCTATTTAAAAAATTATTAAAAAAAGCATCATCTAATTTAATATTTTCAGATTGTCTTACAGTATCTTTAATATTCCACCAATTTTTAATCATCATTTAAACTCCCTTTTGTTTTTGAGTTATGTTCTGTTTTATTTAATAATAAGGTTAAATATAATGGATTAATCATTTATAAACCTTCTTTGATGATTTGTCCAGCTGTCCCATATTCTATAAAATATAGATTTAATAACAATCTTTAAACTTAGATTATAAAATGAATTAATTAAAAAAATGTGTGTTATCCCGAAACTATTTCATAAGGCTGTTGTAATTAGCTTTATGAAATTAACAAAACCAAAGCTAATTGAGACTTTAAGGAAATTAAATGATGGCAAAACAGTATACCAAACCAGAAAGATTGCAGACATAACTGTAAGAAGAGTTTATCAGGTAAAAGAAACGTTCAACAAAACTGGAGAAATTCCTGAAATAGGAAAGAACACTGGCCGTCCTGAAAAACCTCTTGAAGAATGGGAGATAGATATTGTAAAAAAATCCTTTGAGAGATATAGAGTTTCTGCTGATACTCTAGAAAAACTGATTGATAGGGACTATAAAAAACATATCGGACACAACAGAATCCATAAGATTCTGATTTGTCTTGGATTTGCTAAACAGAAAGCCAAGAAAGATATTAGAAAAAAGAAGTGGATTAGGTATGAAAGACGGCATAGCTTGACGGCAGTCCACATTGATTGGCATTATTTCATGGGAACCTGGGTGTTTGGCGTTGAGGATGATGCAAGCAGAAAACTTCTTGCTCTAGTAGAATCTGACAAAGAATCAACAGACTATTCAATTATTGGAATGGAAATGGCGTTAGAACACGGCCCAATTAAACAATGTATCTCTGATCATGGTTCTACTTTTACAAGTAATTTTATTGATTCTGATTCAAGATTTAGGGACTTTTTGGAATCAAAAAGTATTACACCTATACTTTGCAGGATAAAACATCCGCAAAGTAATGGAAAGATAGAGAGGTGGTTTGATTGCTATAATAGAAATAGAGAAGCATTTAATAATATTGAAGAATTCCTTAGTTGGTACAATGATATAAGGCCTCATAGAAGCCTTAGATTCGACGAATTAGAAACTCCTTCACAGGCTTTTATTAGAAAATTAAGAAAATGAAAATCCGAAAAAACATATCGTTAGGAAATAATTTCAGGATACTACATAATTAAAAAAATGATCATAAAAAGGTTTTTATAGTCTCATTTTTTCTTATTACATATGGATATTAAAAGCAAAATAAGAACAGTTCCAGATTGGCCCAAGCCAGGAATTATGTTTAGGGACATTACAACTTTACTAAAAGATCCTGATGCAGTAAAATATGTTATCAATCAGTTTTATGACAAATATAAAAACAAGAAGATTGACAAGATAGTTGGAATAGAATCTAGAGGTTTTATCTTTGGAGCTTTACTTGCAGACAAATTAAATAAGCCCTTTGTTCTTGCAAGAAAGCCAAAAAAACTTCCAGCGCCTTCAACTATAGTTGAATATGAATTGGAATATGGAAAGGATGCTCTAGCAATCCATAATGATGCAATATCAAAAAATGACAATGTACTAATTATTGACGATCTTATTGCCACTGCGGGAACCTCAAAAGCAGTAGCCCAAATAGTTGAAAAATTAAAGGGAAAAGTTTTTGGATTTGGTTTTGTTATAGAACTTCCAGACCTAAAAGGACGAGAAAAATTAAAGGGTTATGATATACTTTCATTAGTAAATTTTGAAGGGGATTGATTTTATTTTTTTAAAATAAAGAATTAAAACCTATAAAGTATCTTTTCAAAATCAACAACCTTATTATTTTTTATTTTAAGACCTTCTTTCTTCAACAATTTTGCTTTATTTTTGATTCCAGAGTAAAAACCATGCAAATGTCCTCTAGAATCTATTATTCTATGACAAGGTACTTTTTTATCTCTGTTCTTATTTAAAGCATTGCCAACAGCCCTATATGCTTTTGAATTTAAAGCTTGAGCAACATCACGATATGTAGATAAATATCCTTTTGGAATTCTTTTACATAATTTATAAACTCGTTCAGAGAATTTCATTTGTTCATTTAGATAGGGATTTTAAAATCATAGGTTCAAATATTAACAATCCATAAAATACCCAGATGCTCCATTCATTGTAATAAACATTATTATTTAATAAAAACACAATAAATATTAGATCCAGTAATATATTAATTAAAAACCATACAAATCCTACAAGAAATATCTTTTCCTGTTTGATAAATGGCCTTGAAAATAAATATATCAAGATTATTCCTAATATTAAGAGAAATATATGCATCAAGCTAGGAATAGTAACTATAAAAAACCATCCAATAAAGAAGAGAATAACCCAAATCAAGAAACCATAAAGTACAACTTTACAAAAATTAATCCTTGTTTTTAGTTTAGCCTTATTTTTAGTTTTTTCCATTTTGTTTATATTTTTTATTTATATGCCCTGTATCACCTCTGCTGAGGTTCATGCTTTTCCCCTAGCTTTAATACAGGGCAATATTATATAGGTAAAGATAATATTTAAATATTACGATTTTATCTTTATTTTATGGAATATGATTTTGAGATTGATAGAATTGTAAGAGAAATTAATAAGAATAAGGCTAAAACAGTATGCATACAGCTTCCTGATTCTTTAAAACCAAGAGCCCTAGAAATTAAAGAGGAAATAGAGGGTAAAACAAAAACAAAAGTATTCATATGGTTAGGAAGTTGTTTTGGAGCCTGTGATGTTCCAAAGCTTGATAATGTGGTTGATTTATTAATTCAGTTTGGCCATAATGAATATGGTTTCAAAAATTAAACGGAGGTAAATAATAAAAAATAATAAAATGGCAACAATAAAGATTGATGATGGGTTAATGAACAGCATTAAAGAAATTGTAAAGAAAACAAAGCTTTATGCAAATGAAGATGATTTTATACAACAAGCAATAATGAAACAAATTGTTAAGTTTAAGAACGTTTAATTTAACAAAAAGATAAATCTAAGAGCGCTTATTTTTTAAAGAACCTTCAATATTCTTTAACATTGTTTTAAGCTCTTGAATCTCTCTTTCTGCTTTTCTATTTACCTGATAGTCATATCTAGCATTTATCCTGTCTCTCTCTTCCTGTCTTTTCTGGCTCATTAAAATAACTGGGGCCTGCAAAGCAGCTAAACAAGATAAAACAAAATTTAATAATATAAATGGATAAGGGTCCCATCCCTCAATCATAACCATAACATTAACTATTATCCATATAAGCATAAAGATCAAGACAAAAATTATGAAAGACCAACTTCCAACAAGGCTAGTTACAATATCAGCAGATTTTTGACCATAAGTTAAATGTGCCTTTAAAACAGGATGCTTGTCTAATTTAGTAACATCAAACTCTTTTTTCATAAAAACACCAAAATAATATTTACTTCTTGATTATATAAATTTTATCTTTACTAAAAAAAGTTTAATTACTAACACACTTACAGGGCTTATATCCTTCATTTAATGCCTTTACTCTTGTTTCAAATCTTATCTTGTTTTTAGGCTTAATATTCTTAGCAAAAGGACAACTATCTATATGGAATTTCTTTGAACCTTTTCTAGCAACATAATTAATCTTTGCCTTTTTCTCAACTATCTTTCTTAATATAGTTGGATTATTTTTCTTGTTAATATTATCAAAAGTCTGCTTAAACAAATCAGTCAATTTCATCTCATTTTCTTTTAAGCCATTCATTACATCTATCATTCTTTCCTGTGCTTGGCTTATCTCGTTAATTCTTCTCTGTAAATTTATAATCTCTCTTTTAACTATTCTAAATGAATATTTAACATTTCTTTCAATTCTTTCCATTCTAACCCCCCATTAGATATTACTTTAGAGTGGTAATTTAATTTATAAATCTTTCGGTTGCTCTCTCTGTCTAAAAGTCGGCTGATAAAAGGGGTGTCTAATTCGGCTGATGGATAGGTTTTTATATTACTTTTCTATATACTTTTTATGGTATATACAGAACAAGAGTTAATTCTACCAGCTTTAAAGAAAATGAAATATAAAGGAGGAAGTATAAAAACTTCTGAATTAATAAAAGAATTAGAAATAGAATTAAAACCAGAGGGACACGATTTAGAAAGGGGAAAGGGTAGAAAGGACTCTTTGTTTAGTCAAAAAGTAAGAAATCTAAAATCTCACGACACGCTTACAAAAAGAGGTATTGCTATATATACACCAATAACTAATGATGGTATTTGGAACATAACAGAAAGAGGTGTTAAATATATAGAAGATAATGAAGATGTTTTAAATGCTTTACAAAATCAGGGTTTTGATAATAAAGAGATAAATAAACAAATCGAAAAGGATTATGAAGGACTCATCATAGAAGAAGGTGCTTTACAAAAAACAAATGTTAATCAAAGAAAGAGGTCTAATAAATTAAGAGCTCTAGCAATACAACATTTTAAAAGTAAATTAACAGGTTTAACTTGTGAGGTTTGTAATTTTGATTTTCATAGAGTTTATGGAAATTTGGGTAAAGATTTTATAGAAATACATCATAAAGAACCCATAAGTGAATTAGATATTAATGGAACTTCACAAAATTTAAATGAAGCTTTGAAAAAAGTAGCTCCTTTATGTTCTAATTGCCATAGAATGATACACAGAAATAAAAAACAAATGTTATCAATTG
Organism: archaeon; assembly: GCA_043808705.1. Taxonomy (GTDB): domain Archaea; phylum Nanobdellota; class Nanobdellia; order SCGC-AAA011-G17; family GW2011-AR20; genus JAZDEO01. The sequence goes on from JAZDEO010000059.1 coordinate 16,635, forward strand.
AGGAACTTAAAAAAATAATTAAGAGTTCAATTTGATTTGTTGTTCTTGTTTTATGTTTAAATTGTGAATTATTAAATGCCTAACATCTCTTGCGTTTCTATCCCTAATATTAAATCTATACTCTTTATTAAATTCAGATATTTTAATATTATTCTTGTTTTTGTATAAGTTAAGTATAAATGGTGTTTCTTTAATTATCAATATCCATTTAGCCTTTAAATTGATTAATGTTTTAGCCAATCTTTCTTGGTCTTTTTTATTGAATGGGTTTTCTTCATATTCACTAAATTCAGTATCATAAGGGGGGTCTAAAAAGATAAAATCATCTTTATTTGGCTTACACTTTTTTAATAACTTCTCAAAATCAACATTCTCTATTTTAACATTCTTGAATATATTACTTATACTATCAGAAAAGATATAATCTACTTTTTTCCTAAAATCTTTAGTATTGTATGCTATACCCCCATAAGGAACATTAAAATCTCCAGAACTATTAAACCTAAACATACCACCATAGCAAAACTCTCTTATGAAATAATAGTTTGCTATTTTTTTTTCTTTAGTTATTTTTAATTCATTTCTTTTTTCTTTGTTCATAATATTTCTAAAGTGCATGTAAAAACCACTTCTAAAAGCTGACTCAATATTCTTCTTAATCTCTAAATCAGAGAAATGATTTTTTATATCTATATCATTCTTTGTTCTTATTAATTTAGAGATGACATTCTTCTTAATCTCTTTTAATAATCCTTCTTGATTAATACAGAATTTCTTGGAAAACAAGCCATTAAATGGGATTATCTTTTTCTCAAATAATAATTCTATTTGATTGTTAAATTCTTGTTCATTTATTTTATTATGCTTATATTGGTTATATAAATTTATAAAATCATTTCCAAAATGTTTCATATAAATATCAATTCTTTCCCAATATTCAACATATTTAAAAAGTTCTTTCTTTAATTTTTCTTTATTCTTATTATTTTTTATAAGTTTGTAAAACAAAATAAGCTCTTTTGAGATGTCATTAATTACTGCTTTCTTTGGTTCTAAATCAAAGAATAAAGCACCACCGCCAAAAAAAGGTTCTATATAAGTATCAAATGAGGGTATAATCTTTTCTACATATTTTATTTCATTTGATTTTCCACCAGCCCACTTGATTAAAGGTCTCATTTTTTAATTTTCTTATTATTCTTGAAATGCTCTTTTAGAATATCATTAATTATTGTGGAACGTTTAGCCAAAGTTTTTTTGCTTATTTCATCAACAGAATTAAGAATATCTTCATCTAAAGTAATGCTAAACCCCTTTTTCATTAATAAATATGAGATATTCCTTTCCTTATAAATATTTCTACCATTTATGTTATTTATCATATTTATAATATAAATAACATAACTATTATTTAAACCTTTTCTAATATATACATTATATATATTACACAATAGAAAAGTATATAAATAAGTGTATATATATAATATATATGAATAAAGATA
>JAZDEO010000060.1:0-2749 GCA_043808705.1 archaeon
TACATACGACGAATCAGATAATTTCTTTATCAAAAAGGTAATGGGCTTACTAAAAAAGTATAACTCAGAGGTATTATTTGTAAAATTGTCCTGTAATCCTAATGCATTATATGAAAGAGTAGTAAAACCCTCAAGAAAGAGATTTGGTAAAATGAAAACAGTTGATGAAATGAGAAAGTCTTTTAAGGAAGATTGGTTCAAGGCAATACCATTCAAAAAGAGTTTGATTATAGACAATACTAATATCTCTGCAAAAGAATGCGCAAAGAAGATTAAAGATTACTACAAACTTTAGTTCTCGTTTCTTGCTTTAAAAATAAAACAGGAACGTAAAAAAAGAAAACGTTAAGGTTATACACGTATCTTAACAACTTCCAATTCCTTAGGATAATGCTTAATCTTTTCCTTAAATTCCTCAAACATCTCATCTGTTTCACTGCATAAGTGTTGTTTTAAAGAAACTGGTTAGTATTAGATTATTTGATAAGAAGTTCCTCGCATTGTTTCTTGATTTAAGGAACAGGCTATCAAAAGATTTAAATATAAGTTATTATATATACTTATATAAGATGAAAATGAACCTATTGCATAGTCCAACACTTGAATCAGTAATTATGGTAGAGAAAGCTATACAAAAATACAGTCAGGAATGCGGGAAATATCAGCTATGGAAAAAGCTTCCTAAAAAAATGATGTACCAGACTTTTCAAGTAATTCTAGAATATCTAGAAGAATCTGGAAAAATTTTGATAGACAAGGATGGCTGTATAATGTGGATATATAATCCAGAAAGAATACAAAAATTGATTAAAGAGGGTTTAATAATAAGATGAAAAAAGAGATTGACAATGATGGAAGAATATTATATAAGTTTAGCCATTCTATTGCTAAAGGGGGAAATGCTTATATCCACAAAACCCTGCCAGGCAGGATTATAGAGAATAAACAAGAGTTAAGAAATGCCTTAAATGCAATTTCTAGAGAATATAACCTCATTGATCCGACCATAAAAATTTATGATAACATTTTCTTCTTTTTCTTTCACATTCCTAAATCACTTGCTCCTGTTGTACTAATAGAAAGTATAGCTGAAAAGATCTTACATTTCTCAGAGTGGGATAGTGATTATATTTTTATAGGTGTTTATGACTTGCAAGATAATTTTTTAAGAAAAGATTTAGAAAGATGGGGTTATGACTATGAAAAGGGATAAGCCAAAAATTGAAAAGGATATGCTTAAATTGTTTGAAGCAAGACTTGGAGCTTTTATATTCAATGAAAAGAACCAGCTTTTAATACTAAAAAACAAAAAAGGTACTTGGGGTATTGTTGGGGGTCATTTAAAATATAATGAGACTCCAGAAGAAGGATTAATAAGAGAAATTAAGGAAGAAACTAATATCAAAGTAAAATTAATAACATGTCTTAATGTAGTTGTTAATACTAAAGAAATAATATTTAGATATGTAGCCAAATATGTGAATGGAAATGTTTTATTGAGTAATGAACATGATGACTGGAAATGGGTTAATCTGAATGATTTAAACAAATATAATCTTACCTTCAATGAATTAAAAGAAGATGCTAGAAAATCTCTAAAGGTATTCAAAAGTAAAAGGGAAAACTGAAAAATCGTAGGTTTTTGCTTTAAATATCACAAACTCTTTTAAAATTACATCTTAAACAATTTTTAATATTTCTTGTTTTAGGAAAATCTTCTTCAATAGCAATATTTTTCTCTTTATCAATAAGGATATTCTTCATATCTTCTATGCTTTTTCTCATGTGGTCTTTAATATCTTCTATATTTTTATCTGTAATTTCAAATTCATCTTCTTTATCTATGGAAACATTATATTTTTTAATAATAAGCCGATTTGGATTTAGGTTCCATCTTTGGATAACATAAAGCGCATAACAAGCTAGTTGTATATCCATTTCTACATCTCTTTCTTTACCAGTTTTCCAATCATACAAAATAATTTGATTATTACCATTTTTAATCGCAAAGTCTATACTTAAGTAAACTTTTGTTCCTTCAAAATCAAAAGATAAAAAATCTTCAAGGAATAACCAATTATTTATATCTCCTCTTTTTATTTCTTTTAGTGTATCTGAATTATAAAAATTTGTTATACAATTTTCTGCTATTTTAAATAGTTCATCCCATTCATCTTTTGAAATTAAATATTTATATTCATGTTCAACTAATCCACATTTTTTAGGAAACTTCTTGTATATTCCAGCTTCTGAACCATCATAATCCTCTTTTAGCTTATTTTTTAATCTAAATAACAAATTACTTAATGTTACATGATTTCCAGCCTTTAATTGTATCAAGAAATATTTTATTGCCCCATGAACAATATTTCCAATCCAAATATGTCTTGTTGATAAATTTTTTAGAATGTAAAGTTCTTTTATTCTTTCAGGAGCAGTTTGATCCCATCCACCCCAACAACCATAATGTTTAAAGTAATATTTTCTTTTACACTCATTGAATAACTCATCTCTGGATTTTGACCAGCTAAATTCATTCTTTAAATCCATTTTAATTATTTTAACCCCCATCTTAATAAGAACCGTTATTATTTAAATCCTTTCTTCAAAAGGAAGTTCCTGGGGTTGTCTAAAAAGTGAATTAGTATAATTGTATTTTTTGTAAAATTGATAAGTTTTGTGAATTTGTTTGATTGTTTTTTGATCTTTTTACTGAATATTGTTTTATTTTTTTGATGTTGTGTGCGAT
>JAZDEO010000061.1:0-13898 GCA_043808705.1 archaeon
CTCTTACAGGAAATACTGAAGAAACATAATCAGCTGTTAGGTGTGCATGAAAAATCTTAAAATTTGTTAATTTTGCAAGTTCTTTTGTAACTGTTAATTTTCCAACTGCAGGCGGTCCATAAATATAAATTAGCTTCATAATATAAATACGTTAAAAGAGTATATAATTCTTTTTAAACCATCTATATATTTACCAGTTTCTTTAAGGTTTTTAAAGCAAGAAACCAAGGTTTCTTAGGAACTTCCTTTTAATTAAATAATTTTTAAGAATTCTTCAGGAGTTATTATTTTTATATTCCTAAATTCCTTTAGCTTTAATAAATGCTTATCATTAGTTATTATGTAATCAGCTTTTCCAGTCAAAGCAGTTTCTACAAACATGTTATCTTTAGGATCATCTTTTACAATATCTAATTTTTCTAAGCTCTGAATCATTATAGAATTAGTAACAATTAATTCAATCCATTCTTTAATTAAATCATCAGATAATTTTATTTTGAAGTCCTTAAGCACTTTTGTAAATTCGGATAATATGTCTAAGGAACTTATTAAGGTAAATTTCCCGTCTTTCCAATGATTTAATATTCTGTTACAGTCCCCTTTCCAAAAAATACCTGAAATAAACACATTTGTGTCTAAAACTACATTCATTTTCTTGCTTTTTTTATAGCCTCTTCTAAGTCTTTTTCATTTAGATTTTTATCTTTAGCAAATTGTTGTGTTCTTTTCATTAGCTTGTCAAAGTTATTGAAAGAAGGCATCTTTATTTTTTTTAATAGAACAGTGTCATCTTCTCCGATTACAATAAACTTTTCTCCTTCTTTTAAGCCCATTTGTTCTCTTAAATTCTGAGGTATCACAATTTGACCTCTTGAACTCATACTTGTTATTTCAATCTTATCCATTTTTTCCTCCAAATACATAATAAGTATATCTTATTAATAAGATTGTCTTATATTTAAATCTTTCGGAAGTCTGTTCCTTAAATCAAAACTATAGACTTAGAAACTTCTTATTAAAAGATCTAATGCTAACCAGTTTCTTTAAAATTAAACTTAATGTCTTTATTTTTTTAAAGCAAGAATCTTATTTATAATTTTATTTATAATTTTATTTCTTAAATAATTCTTTATAATTTTCTACTGTGTTTGAGAATATTATCTCTTTTGTTTCCTTAACAATTATATCCAAGATGGCTCTTTTATTTCCATGAAAGGTTATATATGATGGATTTTTTCCTAATCTGTCTGAGGGTTTATCTAGTTCTAATGAAATAGATGGATTATCATTATGATCCATAGCCAAGATAAATGTTCCTTCATACTGCACTGTAAAAAGATCTTGTTCCTCTCTATAGTGCCTTAATTCAATTGTTTTTACTAAAACTCTTAAGCCTTCATATTTGGCTAAATCTTTATACTCTCTTAATTCATCCAAATCCTCAGAACCTATATAGTCGGGTGTGTATAACATTTTAAATAGAAAAAGAGCAGAAAACTTATAAAATTAATCCTTTATTTTTTCCTTATTCTTTTTCTTCTTTTAAAGCAAGAACTTAAGCTTAGGAACTTCCTTTAGATTTTTCCTTATTCTCTTCACTTTCCTTGTCTTTTTGATCCTTTTGATATATTTGCTCTTTAGTTTGATAACTGTCTTGACAAGGCCTGCAAAGGATTTTGCCATAATGCTCTATAGAATAATCAGCTTCTTTTTGAGGAACGAATCCCTTACAGTGAGAGCATATTTTACTATTACTATCCATAATAACATCACAATATAGATAAGAGATATAAGATTATCTACTTTATATTTTTCTTTTAATTCTTTAAAGCAAGAAACTAAGGTTTCTTAGGAACTTCCTTTTACTTAACTTTGTAATTCTTTTCTATTGCTTAATTCCAGAACTAAATGTTTTTTATCAGGAACAGAAACATAAACCTCTTCTCCTTTTTTTAAATCCAAACTTCTTATTATATTGTTATTAAAATAAATTCCTAATCTATCTTGAGATAATTTTACTATTCTTTGTTTTATTTTTAAAGGTGTTTCTTTTTCCTTAAGTTCTTTTATTATTCTATTTGATGATTCTGGTTCAAATTCAAAATAATCGCATTTAGAACATTGATAACTAATTGCTTTGCTTTCAGCTCCTTGAACTTTTACTTCTATCTTTCTTAAATCTAAACTACATTTAGGGCATTTCATTTTTAATAACCTCTCGTTTGTTTATAATTTTTTAGCATTTATTATGTATAATGTGTTGTCTTTTATTTCAAACAGTATATAGTAACCATCTTTACTTATTTCAAATTTATCCTTAACTTTTTTTGGATTCTTTGTACTAAATATTATTTCTACGACCTTACTAAAAGGCACATTTCTTTCATGTTCTTTTATATAATGATCTGTCTTTTTAATATCAGTAAAATAAACCATTATATCACCTTATCATTTAGACTACATAAATGTAGTATAATTGACTATTTAAATCTTTTGATAGCCTGTTCCTTAAATCAAGAAACAATGCGAGGAACTTCTTATCAAATAATCTAATACTAACCAGTTTCTTTAAAACAACATTTATGCAGTGAAACAGATGAGATGTTTGAGGAATTTAAGGAAAAGATTAAGCATTATCCTAAGGAATTAGAAGTTGTTAAGATACGTGTATAACCTTAATGTTTTTTATTTTTCTTTAAAGCAAAAAGCTCGTTTTTTTGAACTCGCTTTTTACGACGATAAAAAGATTTATGTAGGTTAACAGATACTATTTCACTTTATTTATCAATGTTTATTTTATTATCTTCTTTATTTCTTCGTTGAATCTTTTTGCCCGTTCAATAGATGTATTAGCTTTTGTTTTTATTACAACCTCTTTAGTATTATACGTAAATGTTGCTCTTTTTCCTTTTTCCCAAAAATAGTCTTCTACTAATTGGTCAGCCTTTTGTTTTCCTAGTAATTCACTCGCTTCATCTTTTGCTTGGGCAAAATCTTCAATGAGTCTTTTCTGGAGTTTTCCGTTTAGATAAAAAAAATTTATCATAGAGTCAAAAGTAAGAGTATGAACTGAAAGGTCTGAATTAATTTTGATGCCTTCATTCTCAAGCAATGCTCTTGCCATATAAAACATAGAATAATAACTAGCATTCACAACCCATAAAAACCCATCAAAATTAATGTACCCTGTCTTCTTTTGCATATCCTCATCTGTGGACAGATCATATAATGCATTTGCACTGTTGAGTGATTTTTCAGCATTCGCTAAAAAGAAATCTACAAATTCCTTTTGCTGATTTGTCTTTACAATCCCCTTGTTTAGATATTGTTTTACTCTTGATTCAGCTTCCTTCAGCTTTTTATTATTTATCATTTTCTTCCCCTCTTTAATAGTTTATAAAATAATTCCCCGCCATATAGTATAATGTGCTTATTAAGCACTTGGTTCATTAAATTGTTTTCGTCTCTTGAGGCGAGCATTTCAAAAACACTTTCAAATGAAATAACAACACTATGAAAATTTAAAGTGTAATTTCTTGAAATATTATATAATGCCTTTTCTGCTTGTTCTATGTCTTTTGTCTTTTCAATAATAATCAATAGATCAATATCTCTTGGCTTTATATCTGTTACAGATGAACCAAACAATAAGAATACAAAATATCCGTAGGGGAATTTTTCAATCAAGTCATGTCTGAACATGTCCAGAGTTTTATGATTTACAAGAAAACTTCTGCCCCTAAGAAATTCAAAATATGCTAGTTCCTGATGATTTTCCTTATAGTTCAGGGCATAATTGTTCTTATCAGCAACAATAAGTTTTTTTTCAATAAGGGTCTTACTTGCTCTATATGCTAAAGCCTGATGTATCTTAAGCTCTTTACCAACACCCCTCAGGCTAAATCTTCCAGTTATCTGCGATGCAAAAAACTGCATAATCTTTAATTGGGTTTTTGTTAGCATTTTATACTCTTTAGTATTCAAATGAATACTTTTTAGTATATAAAACTTTCTATTTATTCAAATTTAATGCAAGAATCACAAGTTTATTACAGAAGCTATATTTGAGAATGGATGCAGATGTGATGTATTTGATATTACAGAAGGGATTGTTTATGAAATACTATGTAGTAAATCAGATGAGGAATCTGAAGAAAAGATTAAGCATTATCCTAAGGAATTGGATGTTGTTAAGATATCTGCATAAATTTAACGTTTTCTTTTTTACGTTTACGTTCCTGTTTTATTTTTAAAGCAAGAACTTAAGGTTTCTTAGGAACTTCCTGTTAGAGATAAATTTAAAAATTCATATTATTTTTTATTAATTATGACTACACAAGTTATATTTATTCGTCATGGAGAAAGTTTTGATTATAAACTTGATCAATTAAAATATCCTGGTCCGGGTTTGACAAGAAATGGAAAGAAACAAGCGAGAATTACTGGTAATTATTTAAAATCTTTTTCTTTTGATAAAATCTATTGCAGTAATATGACTAGATGTATTGAAACTGCAGAGGAAATAAAGAAATTTCAAAAATGTAATATATCCTATCATAGAGAACTCGCAGAGTATAATCAAATAATATTTGAACAAAATCCTAAAGACTTTGATAAATTAAAAACAAATATAAAAAGAGCTAAAAAAACAAAGGAATTTTTTAGAAATATCTTGATTAAAAATAAGAACAAAAGAATTCTTATTGTTTCTCATGGTAATGCCATAAGATGTATGATTGGAACATCTTTAGGGTTTTCAATAAGAAAAACTCCTGATTTAGATCTCTTTAACTGTTCAATATCCACTCTGTTTTTTGATAAAGAAAAAGTAGTTGGCTTATACTCTATTAATTCCACAGATCATTATAATCTAATAAAATTTACTCAAAAGATTAATCTTAATAAATTGAGTTAAACTTTTCTTTTTTATAAACTATTTTTAAACCATCTAAATTTTACCAGTTTCTTTAAGGTTTTTAAAGCAAGAAACCAAGGTTCTTAGGAACTTCCTTTGTATATTGTATATATTCTTAATATTCCAAATAATTATAAATTAAGTCTTATCTGTAATTTGGTAATAGAAAATACAGCAAATAAGTTAATAACATGCAAAATAAATTAGATTTATAAGTTTATTCAAATTTTAAAGAATATGGGTGTTTCAATGGAAAACAAATGGGAATTTATGAAAAAAAGCATATGGTGGATTTCTCCTAAAGCCAGCTACAGCTCTTCTGGATTGTCTGACATGGAAAAGAGTGATCTTGATACTTCATTGGATCTCGCAGCCACAACCTCAAAATTAGATACATTGGTATTTGGAGTAATTACACCATTTATATTTTCTGTCAACATGACTGATAATCCTCTAGTAATATATGATAAAAATGAGGGAAAATACTTCATTTCTGTAGTAGGTATTAATAAAGAATTTACAGACCTGGAAAATAAACACAAGATGATATGGCCTGAAGACCAGCTTTTTATGCTTGACCGCGAACTTCTTTATTATACTACTGCCGCAGGTTTGATAAGGTCAAAGCTACAGGTTGAATTCAATATCAATATTTTTAAACTGGGTCATGTTGGAAAAATGAAATGCAAAGTTTTGGATGATGTTCTTCGAAACAATTCAGCACCAGAATTTAGTAAATGCTCAGAAGAAAAATTTGATGAGCACGTAATATCTGATCTTGTAGCATCACACATATATGCCCACAAAGTACAAGGCTATTCAATAGATGATGCAGTTCCTACAATAGTGAGGGCATTAAAGCTTAGCCCATAAAAACCCTGAGATATTTACCAAACCTTTTCTATAATATACTATTAAACTAATATAGGGTTATCTAAATTTAACCAGTTTCTTTAATGTTTTTAAAGCAGGGTTGTCTAGAAAGTTAAAGGAGCTTAGACTAAGCCCTACTGCTATATTTCATGAGGCTCTTAAGGAGCTGAAGATTATATGACTATGACTATTACTATTACTATTATTATTTTCTTTAAAGCAAGAAACCGAGGGGTTTCTTAGAATCTTCCATATTGACTTCTTTTGTATAAGATGTTTAAAAAATCAACTTTACGATATACAGCTTAGGCACAAAATTTTCTCGCTCATAATTCTTTTCCCTTTTCCAAGAAAAGGTCGTGCCACTAAAAGAATATGGCTCCAAAATTTGGTATGTGCCCTATTTGATAACCACCTATGTGGTGGAGGTGGTTATAATGAATATAATAAAGATGAGACAAAGTCAGTTAAGATGTAAGATAAATGCTTTTAGAAGGCATAAAGAAAAGATGTATGCCTTAAGAAACAATCTAAATTTGATTAGATTTTCAAATAGATGTGGGAATCAGATGAATACTTTAAGATTCAGCTTGAGCGAGAGTAAAACTCATATCATGAAGAAGCTAGAAGTTTGCATAGAATTAATGAACAAAAATCATAAGTTTATTACAGAAGCTATATTTTTAGATGGTTCAAGAGCTGATATTGTTGACTTGACTGAAGGCGTTGTTTATGAGATCTTATGCTCTGAAACTGATGAGATGTTTGATGAAAAGATTAAGAAGTATCCTCGAGAGTTGGAGATTGTTAAAGTAAGAATTTAATTATTAGTTCCTTTTGTTACTAACTAAGAAGTTTGTAACATAAATATCAAAAAGCTTATATTAATTTAGATTATATACCAAAACATGACTTTAGGAAATATAGTAAAATCGATTAGGGATATAATGAGAAAAGATGCTGGAGTAGATGGAGATGCTCAAAGAATTTCTCAAATGGTTTGGATGATTTTTCTTAAGGTGTTTGATGCTATGGAAGAAGAATATGAAGCTGAAAATGATAAATATAAGTCTCCTTTACCAGAAAAAATAAGATGGAGAAATTGGGCTTCTGATTCTGAGGGAATAACTGGAGATGAATTGTTAGATTTTGTTAATAACAAGGTTTTCAAAGAATTAAAAAATTTAAAATTAGATGAAAAATCAGATTCAAGAGGTTTTATAATTAAACAGGTTTTTGAAGATGCTTATAATTACATGAAGAACGGCATTTTAATGAGGCAAGTTATTAATAAAATAAATGAGATTGATTTTACAACATCTGAAGACAAGCATTTGTTTAACGAAATTTATGAGACCATATTAAAAGAGTTGCAAAGTGCTGGAAGTGCAGGAGAATTTTATACTCCTAGACCAGTAACTCAATTTATAGTAGACATGGTTAATCCTAAACTAGGAGAAAAGATTTTAGATCCTGCCTGTGGAACTGGTGGTTTCTTGATTTCTGTATTAAATCATTTGAAAAATAATATTAAAAGTTTAGAGGACAAAAGAATATTAGAAAAAAATCTTATTGGTGTAGAAAAGAAACCATTACCTCATTTGTTGTGTATGACTAATATGATATTACACGATATTGAAGTCCCAAAAATAAAACATGACAACTCTTTGTCTAGACCTCTTGTGGATTACAGCTCTAAAGATATGGTTGATGTTGTTGTAACAAACCCGCCTTTTGGTGGTGCGGAAGAAGAGGGTATAGAAAATAACTTTCCTAATGAGTTTAGAACTAGAGAGACAGCTGATTTGTTCTTAATTTTGATTATGAAATTATTAAGGGATGAGGGGAGATGTGGAATAGTTTTACCTGATGGATTTTTGTTCGGTGAAGGTGTTAAAACAAGAATAAAAGAAAAACTAATTTCTGAATTTAATTTACATACAATTGTAAGGTTACCTAATGGGGTTTTTAATCCTTATACAGGGATTAGAACCAATTTGTTATTTTTTGATAAAGGAAAATCAACAAAAGAAATTTGGTATTTTGAGCATCCTTTGCCTGAAGAATATAAAACTTATGGGAAAACAAAACCAATGAGGCACGAAGAATTTGAACTTGAAAAAGAATGGTGGAATGATAGAGAAAATGAAAAATTTAAGCCTTATTGTTGGAAAGTTTCTAAAGAAGAGGTTATAAAAAATTTTAATTTAGATATAAATAATCCAAATAAAATAGAAGAAGAAAAAGAGTTCTCTAAAGAAGAGATTATAGAGAAGATAGAAAAGAATTTAGAATTAATGAAAAATATTATGGAATCAATATCACAATGATACATAAAGAAATTGATTTTGGTTTTGTTCCGTTAACTTTTTTTTCTAAAAAAGAAGAGATTATATTTCAAATAAAAAATACTCTAATAATGAGATATGTTTATAAAAGATTTAATGATTTAAGGGAATTAAACTCTCTGCTTCAAAAAACACAATATGGTTTCACAGAATCTGCTGCGTCTATAGGGAAATACAAATTATTAAGAATAACTGATTTAAAGAATGGTAAAGTGAATTGGGACAACGTTCCATATTGCGATGGAGAGTGTGAACACTATTTGCTCAAAAAAGGAGATATTGTAATTGCAAGAACAGGTAATAACAAAAGTTTTTTAATTTCTGAAGTTCCAGATAATACTATATTTGCGAGTTATCTTATAAGATTAGAAACTAATGAAAAATTACTTCCAGACTATCTTAATATTTTTTTGAATAGTTATCTTTTTTGGAATCAGGTGATAGATATGCAAACTGGCACAGCAATACCTAATGTAAATGCCCAGAAATTAAGAACATTAAAAATTCCTTATTGTAATATTCAAGAACAAAAAAAGATCATTGATGTTTTTAATAAAATAAGCAACGATAAAAATTATCAATTTTTAACAAAGGACTTAAATAAAATTAATTTGAAAATAGATTATTTTTTTGAATTTAACAATAAAAATTTAGAAACACAAAATTTAAATTCAAAACTTCATCAAGCAATCCTTCAAGAAGCTGTTTCTGGAAAACTCATTCCACAAAACATAAATGACGAGCCAGCATCAGAATTATTAAAAAAAATTAAAGTAGAGAAAGAAAGATTAATCAGAGGAAGGAAGATCAAGAAAATCAATACTCTTTCACAACTTAGTGAGGAAAATATTCCTTATGAGTTACCTAAAGGGTGGGTATGGGTGAGATTGGGAGAAATTTGTCAAACATCAAGCGGAGGAACTCCTAGTCGTAGTAATTCACAGTACTGGGGTGGTAAAATCCCATGGTTAAAATCTGGCGAGTTAAATGATAATTTAAAAATCAATAAATGTGAAGAGTATATAACTGAAGAAGGTTTAAAAAACTCGTCAGCCAAACTTTTCAAGAAAGGAAGTCTTGTTTTGGCACTTTATGGTGCAACAGCTGGAAAACTCGGAATTTTAGATTTTGATACTACTACAAATCAAGCAGTATGTAATATTGAACAAAATAGTTCTATTGATACAATGTATCTTTTTTATTTCCTAAGATCTAACCGAGATAAAATATTAAATGAATGTTTTGGGGGGGCACAACCAAATATAAGTCAAGATTATGTACAAAAAATAAAATTTCCTCTTCCACCCCTTTCTGAGCAAAAGCGTATTGTTGAAAAAGCTAATCATTTAATGCAACTTTGTGATGAATTGGAATCTAAATTCAAAGAAAATCAAAAAAATTCAGAATTATTAATGGAAGTTGTTTTGAAAGAGGCTTTTGAAAAATGAAATCAGAAACTCTAATTTATGGTATGGAAATATTAGTCATGTTAGATAAATTTAGTAAAGAACTTTCATTTAAAGAATTAGAAGAGAAATGTAACAAAAAAGGAGATGAATTAAGAGAACTATTAAAATATTTAGCAAAAAAAGAGTATATTATCTGGAAAAATCCTTTATTTATTAATGAACATTGGATAGATGATGATAAAATAAAATTAGAACCTAAAGGTATGGAAGTTGTTTTAGGAAAAAGAGATTATTTTAATGAAATTGGAGAAATTAAGCAAACAATTCATAATCAAACAAATGTTAATGATAGCTCAAACTTTCAAGTTGCTCAAACAACAGGGAGCGATTCTCTAATAATTCAAACTCAAGATAATTCTAAAATTAATATCCTAAAACAATTAATAGAAAATGATAAAGAATTAGATGAGCCGAAAAAAAAGAAATTATTTGGAATTTTAGAAAAGTTTAATACTCTAAAAGAAAGTGGAGAAAATGCTTATGATTTAATAAATCAAGTAAAGGAAATAACCATAAAGTACGTCCCTTTATTTTTTAGTTTATTTAATAATCAATAGATTAATATTGGAAATAATCAGTATAAAATGGAGTTATGTCTTTGATTTTTAGAATCTTATTTTTATGAGTTTAATTAGTAGTTATTAAAATCTTAGAAAAAACATCTGCTTTATCTTTCCAACCCACAACTTCCTTGTATACTATATATCCTTGCTTGACATTTTCACAAGGATAATTAGGGTCTTCACATAAACTATTTATTGTTTCTTCCATAACTGCATTGGGGATATTTACAAAGTTATTATACCAATCTAAATACTGTCTTGCTTCCATTTCTGTTCTTATTGCTTCATCACTATAACCTCCATTATAAAAGAGTCCTGTTAGAAAGTATAAAACAATAAATGCAACAAAGGAAATTAAAGCAATCCATCCATAATCATCAGAGTCCCAGTAATCATCTTTATTTCTAAAATACAAAAAAGAAAAAACTATTGTTGAGATTATAGAGATTATTATTCCTATTAAAGAAACCCAGAATAAAATCCTAAACAAATGAATTAAAAATAAAATAAGTGAGTAGATTATTGCAATTATTGATAATAAGATAAAAGTTAAGGCTATAGTCTTTTCTTTATCAGATGCCATCTCATTTATACAACCTCTCTTTTATCTCTTGAACTGCTTTGAGATATTGAGGTCTCCCACCAAAAAACTTCATAATCTCCAAAGGTCTACCAAATTTATCAAAGGGGTTAACTTTCAAGACCTCAGGATTTTCTAAATTTTCAATACCTTCATCCGCATATTTTTCAAGCAAGGCATCAATTATTCTTCTTGCTTTTTCTCCGTACTTATTAAAATAAGAGTCTTTTTGAACTTTCTTAGCTCTTTCTTTTCTTGTTAAAGGTTTTTGACCATAAGCAACATGCAAAATTAAATCAAAAGGATCATAGTCGTCTCCAACTTCTGCTCTTAGTGCATCAAATAAAATCCCTTCATTTTCAAGTTCTTCAATTATAATCTGTTTTTTCTCAACAATTGTCCATTTATTAATAAAATCACTTAAAGACCTGAATTCCTTCTCTAGATTATTTTTAGTATAATCTCTTAATGATTCTGTAATCAGTTTTCCAGATGAGTCATGATACTGGACAATTTCATTAATAACAGTAATCTCTACACCCTGAGGATAGTATTTCTTTACTTCAGCAGGTTTTTCTGAAATATTTATATCGGGATTTTCAAGAATTCTTTCTCCCTCTTCCAATTTCTCAAATTTCTTTTCTTTAATTTCTGGGATTTCTTCTTTTTTATAGTCATATATTTGAAGAGGCTCGCCATCAAATTTAGAATCAGCAAATAGATTAGTAACATTTCTAAAATCCATTATTGTAAAGTAATGTTTTCCGTAGTCCTCTCTAATTCTAGTTCCTCTACCAATGATTTGTTTAAATTCAGTTACAGATTGGATTGGGCTGTCTAACACAATCAGTTTACATGTTTGAGCATCTACACCAGTATTCATTAGTTTAGATGTGGTAGCTATTACAGGATATTTAGAAGCAGGATCAATAAAATTGTCTAGTTGTTTTTTTCCAATATTGTCATCTCCAGTAATTCTCATTATATACTTAGAATTTTTTGAATATAAATCTGAATTTTCGTTTATTAAAGCACGTCTCATTCTTTCAGCATGATCTATATCAACACAAAAGACAATTGTTTTTGAAAATCTGTCTGTATTTTTTAAGAATTCTGTTATCTTTTGAGCAACTAGTTTTGTTCTTTCATCAATAACAATAGTCCTATCAAATTCTCTTGATGTATAAATTTGATCGGGTATTTCATTATCATATTTATCAATCTCTCCTTTTCTAGGTCTATAACCTTCAACATCCTTATCCATAGTAATTCTAATAACCCTATATGGTGCTAAAAATCCATCGTCTATACCCTGTTTTAATGAATAAACATAAAGTGGCTTTCCAAAATAATCAATATTTGATATTTCTTTAGTCTCTTTAGGAGTAGCTGTTAAACCTATTTGTACTGAAGATGAAAAATATTCTAATATTTCTCTCCAAGCAGAATCTATTCTTGCACTTCCCCTATGACACTCATCAACAACAACCAAATCAAAAAAATCTTGTGAAAATTGTTTATAGATATTTTTCCAATCCTCATCACCAGAAACACTTTGATATAAAGCCATATAAACCTCAAATGCTTTATCTGCTTTTCTTTTACTTACCTTAGTTAAAACCTTAGAAAATGGCTTAAAATCATTATTTTTGGCTTGGTCAATCAAAACATTTCTATCTGCTAAATACAAAATTCTTTTTGCTTTTTTTATTTTCCACAATCTCCAAAGAATTTGAAAAGCAACATAAGTTTTTCCTGTTCCTGTAGCCATAACCAAAAGAATTCTTTTTTGCCCCTTTGCTATAGCTTCTAATGCTCTGTTTATAGCGATATTTTGATAATATCTTGGTTTTTTATAACCCTCTTCATAATAGTAATCTGATGTAATAATCTTTTCCTGAGCTTCATTAATACCTTTGTATTCCTTATATCTTTTCCAAAGACTTTCTGGAGAAGGAAAATCAGACAATCTTAATTCTTTTTCTTTGCTAATTGTTTTATCATGAAAGATAAATCCATCACCATTAGAACTAAAAACAAAAGGAATATCTAATATTTCTGAATATTCTAAAGCTTGTTGGATACCATCACCCATAGGGATATTATTATCCTTTGCTTCAACTATTGCAAGGGGCAAATTAGATTTATAGTACAATATATAATCTGCTCTCTTTCTTATTCCTCTTTTGATTATTTTTCCATAAACTATTATTCTTCCATCTGTAAAAGAAACCTCTTCCCTAATCTGTTTATCTTTATCCCAACCTGAATTTATAATTGCAGGAGTTATAAATTTAGTACATATATCCCTTTCAGACATCTGTTTTTTATCCATTTTTAACTTAATTCTATTATATTCTTAAAATATTTAACCCTTCCTATTTGATATAAAAAACTAGAAATTATTTTCTCTTTCCCTTTTAGCTTTAATATTACATAACCTACACTTTCCCCTATGCTTTAATAGTCAGACCTTACCTAAACTGCACATCCATCTAAATTTATTTATAATATAGATTTGTTTACATTAAGCTTTATAATGTTTTTAGGTTTTGTAAGATTTGGATTCCTAATTGAATAAGCATTAAGATAATTGTTATACTACCCACCCAAATAAGAATTTTAGTTAGATATTTTATACTTTTGGTTAAATTACAAACCTCAATATTATTAAGAAATTCCATACCCTCTTTTGTTATCATATATTGTGGAAATTTTTTCCTTGCTTCTGGAAAATTTTGTTTAAAGATTTCAGGAACATCATATAATTTTAATAAGCTCTCATCTATCAGTTCTTTTAATTGGATTTTTGGGAGTATTTTTATTCCTGATATTTCTTTTAGATTATTATAAGTGTATCCTGCAGGGTACATGTCCCTTAAGATTACTAAAAGTTTATAGAGATTCTTTTTATTAAGAATACTTGCTTTGGCTATTTGTTCTTCTTGTTCTTTTTGAAGATTATCCATAATTGATTATTCTAAAGAAAATCTTATAAATTTGCTGATTAAAGGAAGTTCCTGGGGTTGTCTAAAAAGTGAATTAGTATAATTGTATTTTTTGTAAAATTGATAAGTTTTGTGAATTTGTTTGATTGTTTTTTGATCTTTTTACTGAATATTGTTTTATTTTTTTGATGTTGTGTGCGAT
>JAZDEO010000062.1:0-2571 GCA_043808705.1 archaeon
GAAAGAAAGAACATTAATTGAAAAAGCTGGTAATATCTTGCCTGCCTTGAGAAGAAAACCTCAAGGAAGAATACAGACACGAACAACGCAGAAATAATCCCTCCTGATTTTGAGTATTCCTTTCCTATAAAATAAGCTAAAACAATTGTTAATAATCCAAAAATTACAGAAGAAAAACGAGCAAGGAAATCAGTATTACCAAATAATAAAAAAAATGCCTGAATATAATGAAAAAAATATGCACTCCCATAGAACCAGCCAGAATCTAGGAGAGGAACGCCCTTTTCAATAATATTCTTGCTTACTATTGAAGAAATACTCTCATCAATCCAGAGGCCGGAATTTCCAAGATTATAAATTCTTAAAAATAATGCAAAAACAAGTATAATAGAGAGAAAAATGATTTCATAATTAATCTTTTTCATAATAAGAGGGAGTTATTGAACTTTAAAAATTCTTTTTAGAAGCATTCTATGTCCATTTATACATATAAACAAAAGTAAAGATTTATATATAGTAATATTACTATAATATTATAGTAAAATAAACAATTATAAAATGATTAAGAAAAGCCAATTAAATATTATGAACCTATTCAGGAAGAATATCTTTTTAAAAAAAACAATAAGAGAGATATCTATGCTTCTTAAAAAAGACTATCCTAATACATATAACGCGATTATAGAACTTGAAAAAGAAGGGCTCTTGAATATAGAGAAAGTTGGAAAATCAAAAGTATGTTCTATAGAACTTAATCAAAAGACAATCTCGCTTTTTTCTTTTCTAGATGAACAAGAATCTTTTGAAGCAAATATCCCAAATATGAACAAAATACTGGATTTCAAAGAATTCAATGATGATCTAATTTTAGTAACGGGTAGTTATGTTTTAGGAAAACAAACAAAGACATCAGACATTGACCTTGTATTAATTGTAAAAGAAAAAGCGTTTGAAAAACAAAAATTGCTTGAAAATATCACTTCTTTGATGATTCCAAAATTTCATGCTTTAGTATTCAGTTACAAAGATTTTATTGATATGCTCTTAGACAAAAAACCAAATTTAGGGAAGGAAATATTTAATAAACGGCTAATCTTTAAAAACACAACAAAATATTATAATCTAATAAAAGAGGCAATTGAACATGGATTCAGAGGTTAATCTTTATCTATTAAGGGCGGAGGACGAGTTTTTGTTATCTAAAAAAGATTTACAAGTTTCCACAGATGATAAGACTAAAGATCTTTTAGGAATACCTAAAGATAAAACTTTCTATTATTCTGTAATAAGTCATGCTTATTACTCTATTTTCTATATTGCAAAAGCTTATTTATTAAATAAAGGAATAAAAACAAAAGTTCCAAACGAGCATAAGAAAGTGTTTAAGGAATTCAAGAAATTTGTGAAAGAGGGGGTTCTTGATAAAGAATTATTAAAAATATATGAAACTGAGATAATAAAAGCAGATTTTCTCCTTAAAATCTTTCAATCAGAGAAGAAAAAAAGAGGAACATTTACTTATCAAATGAAATCAGAAGCTAACCTACCTTTTGCAGAAGAGTCAATAGATAATGCAACGAAATTTATTTCCAATCTAAAAGCAATAATTAGCTAGATTTTAGTTAAAATTAATTATATTTTATAATATTCCTTGTACCATTTAACAAAATTATTAACCCCTTCAGGAAGTGATGTTTTTGGATTAAATCCTAACATTTTTTTAGCTTTAGAAATATCTGCATAAGTTTCATGAACATCTCCTGGTTGCATAGGCAATAACTTAACATTCGCTTTTACACCAGTTGCATTTTCTATGCATTCAACAAAATATTTCAGATTTTCAGGCTTAGACTTTCCTAGATTGAATATCTCAAATTTATAATTTTTGTCAAGAGCAGATAAAATACCCGAAATAATATCATCAATATAAGTAAAATCTCTTTTCATGTTTCCATGATTAAACAGCCCAATCTCCTTTCCTTCAATTATATTCTTAGTAAAGTCAAATAAAGCCATGTCTGGCCTTCCATAAGGACCATAGACAGTGAAGAAACGCAAGCCAGTGCAATTAATGTTAAAGAGATTATGATAAGTTTGAGCCATAAGTTCTGTTGATTTTTTTGTTGCAGCATATAAAGATAGTGGATTATCTGTTATATCTGATTCTGAAAAAGGAATTTTCTTATTTGCTCCATAAACAGATGAACTTGATGCAAATATAAATGATTTAATTTCATGAGATTTGCATAATTCAAGAAGGTTAAGAGTGCCTAAAATATTACTTTTTTCATACACAAATGGTTTTTCTAAACTGTATCTAACCCCCGCCTGTGCTCCAAGATGACATATCTGCTCAATTTTAGACTCCTTGAACACTTTGTCTAGAGAATTATAGTATTCTAAATCAATTTTATAAAAATTAAAATTCTCTCCTCCCTCTTTTTTTAAAATTTCTAATCTATCTTCTTTAAGCTTAGGGTCATAATATTCATTTAAATTATCAATTCCAACAACAGAAGATTCTTTGTCAAGCAAAGCTCGAGATAAATGAAAGCCAATAAATCCTGCACA